>NZ_JBSSLX010000135.1:0-16041 GCF_053890995.1 Micromonospora sp. I033
GCCGGCCGTCGGCAGCGTGAGCAGGGCGGCCACCACCAGGTACCCGAGGATCTGCGCCACGGACAGTGTCGCGTTCACCGGGATCCACCAGCCCGGGTAGGCGTCCCCGACCCGGGCCAGCAGGTCGGCGGTGACCCGGTCCTCGGCGCCGAGGCGGAGCGGGGTGGTCCGTTCCCCGACCAGCACCGCCAGGCCGCAGCAGCCGCAGAACAGCCCCAGCCCGGCCACGGCCCAGGTGGTCACCCGGGCGCCGGCGCGGCCGGAGAGCAGGCCGAGGGCGAGCCCGACGAGCAGCAGCGCGACCAGCACGCCGAGCACGGCGGAGAGCACGGTGGAACCGCGCAGCAGCGACGCCACCCCGTCGACCTCGCCGCGGCTGGCGCCGGTGGCCCGCGCCGCCTCCCGGAACCGGTCCACCGTGCCCGCCGTGACCAGCAGGCTGGCGACCGCGTACGCCACGGCGCCCACCGCCATCAGCAGCAGCAGCGCCGCCGCCGAGACCACCGCGCCGGGCCGGCGGGGCGGGACCTGATGGGGGTACGACACGACAGATCCCTCCGGTAGGCGTCGGCTTGCAACCTACTCGGAGGGATCGTCGGCGTCGCTCTTATCCGGACGTCAACTTCCTGATGGCGGCTCGGTGTCCCGGCGCTCGCCGGACTCCGGCGACGGACCGGCCTGGCCCGGCTGACCGGGAGCAGGCTGACCGGGAGCGGGCTGGCCCGGGTAGCCGGGCGTGGCCGGGTAGGACGGGGTCTGCGGGTAGCCCGGCTCCGCCGGGTAGGCGGCACCCGGCACCGGCGGCTCCCACCCCTGCTTCGGCTTGCGGAAGAACTCGTTGGCCTTCGGCAACGCCAGCAGGATCAGGGCGACCAGCAGCGAGACCAGCCCGAGCACGCCGAGCAGCGTGTTCACCGGCCCGAACCAGGACGGCAGGGCGTCCTCGAGGCTGCGCCGGAGCTCCTCGGCGGAGGGACCGTCGCCCCCGGCGTTGCCACCGACGGCCCCGGTGGCGCCGCTGATCAGGCTGCCACCGAGGCAGCAGATGAGAATGCCGCCCAGCACCCAGGTGGTGATCCGGGTGCCGTTGCTGCCCCGGTTGTTGAACAGGCCCAGGACGACCAGGCCCAGCGCGAGAACGAACAGCAGGGCGGCGGTGCCGATGGTGAACGCGGCCACGAACCTGCCGACGTCCTGGGCACCCGTGGTCGTGCCCTCGAACGCCCGCTCGAAGCCCTCCCGCAGCCGGCCGCTCACGGCGATGGTCGCGATCAGACCGATCAGCTGCGTGAGCGCGAAGAGCAGCAACAGATAGAAGGACGCCGCCACCACGCCCGGACGCGCTCGGCCCGGCGCCGGGGAGGAATCGGTCATGACTCTCTCCTTTTCTAGATCAGGCCCACACAGTATCGGCCCCGGCCCATCGATGCCGCGCGCTGAAGGCGCGCCGACGGTGCGGGACCGGGGCGGTCGGGATCAGCGCGGAAAACCCGTCGAGGCGGCCTTCCGCCGCAACCGGCGGTGCTCGGCGGTGACGACGCCGAGCAGCGCGAGGTCGAGCGCGACCGCGAAGACCGCCCCGAACTGGTTGACCGTGAAGTTGAAGATCTGACCGAACAGCAGGTCGACCAGCAGGGCCAGCTTGAACAGGCCGAACGCGTCGGCCCGGTTCCGGCGCAGCAGCCACGCGGCCCGGACGCTGAGCACGGCGGTGATCAGCGCGGCGACCGAGGTGCCGAGCACCGCGCCCCACTCGCGCTGCTGGTCCAGCTCGCCGGTGACCCCGTCGACGGCCACCGCGATCACGGTCCCCACCGGCTCGATCACCAGGTAGACCACCACCGGCCAGACCAGCCAGCGCCGGGCGGCCGCCCAGGCGGCGAGGCGGCGGGCCCGGTCCGCCGCGCGTTGCCAGAACCGGACCGGGGGCGGCTCGCGCCGGGGCACGGCGTCGAGCAGTTGGACCATGGCCGCCTCGGTGGTCGGCCCGGTGCCCTGCACCAAGCGCAGCGCGGCGATCCGCCGCCGGTCGGTGAGCCCGCCGGGCAGCCCGCTGAGCACCAGGTCGAGGGCGTTCGCGGTGCGCTCCGCCGGGGTCAGGCGGGTCCGGCCGGTCCGGCCGCGTACCGCCTGGGTGAGCACCACGAGCAGGGCGAACGCGCCGTAGATGATGCCGGCGGCCGGGGCGTAGAAGTAGTCGGTGCGGGCGGTGACGAACTTGCCCACCTCGTCGATGAAGAGTCCGAAGCCGATCCCGCCGATGATCGCCCCGGCGGTGCGCGGACCGCCGCCGAGGAAGACCAGGGCGACCCCCAGCCCGACCGCCATCAGCAGGCCGCCCCAGAGCACGTGGGCGACGTGCAGCCCACCCCCGCCGAGCTGCGGGAACCCGGTGGCCTGGAGATATGCCCGCAGGGCCAGCACGGTGACCACGCCGGAGAGCACGAACGCCTGGAGGTACGCCGCCGCGTCGAGCGCCCGGGTCGGCACCCGGCGGCGCAGCCAGTCGAGCCCCGGTCTCCACCGGCGGCGGGGCGATCCGGGCGACATGTCCCGAAACTAGTAGCCGCGCCACTCCGCGCGGGCGTACTCCAGCACCCTGGGCTGCAACAGTGTGGAGGCGGGTACGTCGAGCCGGGCCCGGTCGGCGGGGAAGGTGGCCGCCGCGGCGAGCACCGACGGGGTGAGGAAGCGCAGCGGCGGCGCGTCGGCGGGCAGCCCCAGCGCGGGCGGCGTCCCACCCGGCGCGGCGAGCACGAACCCCCAGTCGCCGAAGCTCGGCACGTCCACGTGGTACGGCACGGTGGCGAAGCCGGCCTCCCGGATCGACCGCTCGATCGACCAGTACGACCGGGGCGCGAAGTACGGCGAGCCGGACTGGACCACGAGCCGCCCGCCGGGAGCGAGCACCGGCCGGATCAGCGCGTAGAACTCGACCGTGTAGAGCTTCGCCGTCGCCGTCTCGTCCGGGTCGGGCAGGTCGGCGATCACGACGTCGAAGCGTTCCGTGGCGGTCCGCAGCCAGCCGAACGCGTCGACGTTGAGCACCCGGACCCGGGGGTCGGCCAGCGAGTGGCGGTTGAGCTCCCGCAACTGCGGCTCGGAACGGGCCAGCCGCACCACGGCCGGGTCGAGGTCGACAAGGGTCACCTGGCGGACGTCCGGGTACGCGAGGATCTCCCGCAGCGCCAGCCCGTCCCCGGCGCCGAGCACCAGCACGTTCCCGTGCGGCCCGCGCATCGCCGGGTGGACCAGCGACTCGTGGTAGCGGTACTCGTCGACCGAGCTGAACTGGAGGTCGCCGTTGAGGAACAGCCGCAGGTCGGTGTCGGCGTGGCCGATCTCCCGCACCGACCGGGTCAGCACGATCTCCTGGTAGCGGCTGCGCTCGGCGTGCACCACCGGGTCGCGGTAGAGCTGCTGCCGCGCGGTCACCTCGAAGTCGTGCGCGGTGACCCAGGCGTACCCCAGGCAGAGGGCGACCACGACGGAGCCGGCGCCGAGCGCGACCCGGGCCCGGCGGCCGAGGTCGGCGCGGAAGACCGTGCAGACCAGGGCGAGGCCGGCGACGGCGTTCACCGCGCCCACCACGAGGGCGCCCTTGAGCTGGCCGAAGATCGGCATCAGCAGGAACGGGAAGGCCAGCCCGCCGAGCAGCGCGCCGACGTAGTCGGCGGCGAAGAGGTCGGCCACGGCGCTGCCCGCGGACTGCGCGCGGATCCGTTGCAGCAGCACCATGAGCAGCGGGATCTCCGCGCCGATCAGCAGGCCGAGCACGAACGCGGTGCCGACCAGCGCGGGGCCATAGAGGTCGAGCCAGGCGAACGCGGCGTAGAGGCCGAGCACCGACAGGCCGCCGAGCAGGGCCAGGGTCAGCTCGATCGCGGCGAACGCTGCCGCCGCCCGGGACTGGAACGGCTTCGCGACCAGCGCGCCGACGCCCATCGCGAAGACCATCACGCCGAGCACGATCGACGCCTGGCCGACCGCGTCGCCGATCAAATAGCTGCCGAGCGCGACCAGGGCCAGCTCGTACACCAGGCCGCAGGCCGCGCAGACGAAGACCGCGAGCAGGACCGCCGCGCGGGCCGGGCGCCACCGCGGCCGCGCGGGCGCGTCGACGGTCACGCTTTCTCCCGGGTACGCGACTCCGCCGTCTCCGCCCCGGCGCGCTGCGCGGGCACCACCACCCGACGCTCCCTGCGGCGCTGCACGATTCCCACGGTGACGAAGAGCGCGGCGAGCAGCAGCAGCCCGACGGTGGCGAGCAGGATGCCCCAGCGGTCCCGCAGCAGGTCGCTGCCGGCGTCCGGCAGCGGGGACGGGCTGGCCGCGCCCGGGGTGGGGGTCGCGGCGACCGGCTGGACGACCTTCGCCTCGGCGGCGAGCAGCGGCAGCATGACCGCGGCGCGGGTGACCGCCCAGCCCGGATCGTCGACGAACACCTCGTCGGTGAGCCCGAGCCGGTCCAACCCGCTCTCGATGCGCGAGAGGTCGGCGGAGTCGATGTCCGGGGAACCGGTCACGTCGACCTGGGCGGTGTCGTTGCTCTCGCTGCTCTCGGAGACGTAGCGGATGGTGGCCGTCACCTGCACCCACCGGGGGCAGCTCGGGTTGGCCTCGACCCGCACCCCGTCACCGAGGTTGGAGCCGGCGCTGACGACGTCGTCGCCGTACGCCCAGTAGTCCTCCAGGACCCAGCCGTAGCAGACGCTCTGACTCGTGCTGGCCTGCGCCAGGATCGGCACGGTGTCGCCGCGCTCCTGCGCGGTCGGCGGTGGCACCTTGTCGGAGCCGTCGTCGCCGAACACCGTGCCCCAGCTCGGATAGACGACCAGCCCACCGCAGCAGACGACCAGCAGGACGACGATCCAGACGAGCGCCGCCCTGTTGCCCTTCTTCGGCTCCGGCTTCGTCCCGGGCCGCTTGCCGGCCGGCATCAGCTGATCGCGGCGGCGATGATCGCGCCGGTGGCGAGGTGCACGACGGCGGAGACCCAGACCGCGGGGTGCGGCTCCGGGTCGACCAGGATCTCCCCGAGCCGGCCCGGGGTCGCCATGTCGAGCAGCAGGAACGCCGCCGCCATGATGACCAGCCCGAGGATGCCGTACGCGGCCGCGCCGACCAGGCCGAGCACGAAGTCGTCCGCGCTGGCGGCGATCGCGGCGACCACGATGACGCCCACGCCGGCCAGGTTCGAGGCCAGCAGCAGCGCGGCGTTGCGGTTGCGCTCCGCCCAGATCAGCTCGTGCAGCTTGCCGGGGGTGGTGACGTCGACCAGCACGTAGCCGACGGCCATCAGGGCGACGCCGACCACGCCGTAGGCGAGCGTGACGAGCAGATCGGTGACCAGGGTCTGCACAGGGGACTCCAGGTTTCGTCGGGAGGGGTCAGGTCACTTGCCGGAGCCGGGGCCGCCGCCGCGGACCGTGCTGCCCCGCCCCCAGCCCCAGTGGCTGCCCACCCGGGAGTGGTAGCGGGGGTAGGCGGTGGTCATCCGCTCCAGCAGGATCACCGAACCGGCGGCGAGCGGCAGGATCACCACCGAGTCGTCGTCGTAGCGGAGGTAGACCCCGCTGCCGTCGACGTACTGGTCGGCCGGCTGCCAGGCGTCGGTGATGTCCTTCGACACCTGGCTCGGCGCCCGGTTCGACGTGTACGCGATCGCGTCGGAGCCGAGGTCCCGGCTGGTGGCCCGGGTGTAGCGGTCCTCCACGTAGCCCCGGGGCGAGAAGTTGCCGTAGAAAATGGCGAAGGCGGCGACCACCGCGCCGATGACGGCGAACGCCACGCCCACCACGAACCACCGTCGGTACGTCACAGCCTTACCACCGTCTCGGTCAGGACCAGCTCGTTGGTCTGCGGATACGCGTGCCAGGTGCGCCAGGCCACCGAGCCGTCCGGCGGGTCGGGGCGGACGGCCAGCGCGGTGACCGCGTCCTCGTCGCCGGGAAACACCCCGGCCAGCGCGTACGGGTCGTCGGCCAGTTCGGCGCGGAGCGCGGCGACCCGGGTGCGCAGGCCGTCGCCCGCGGGCCGCAGCACCGTGGCGGTGAACCGGTAGCCGGCGGTCTCGTCGTGCAGGGCGTCCGGCAGGTGCGGCGGACGGCCGGGCAGGCAGGCGACCGTCTCGGTGAGGTCGCCACAGATGACCTGGTGCGAGGCGCCGAGCAGGCGCAGCCGCAGCCGCAACCCGCCGGGCAGCGTCAGCTCGCGCACGTGCAGGGCGGGGCGCTCGGGACCGCCGAGGGCCAGGCTCAGGTCGGCGGCGCGGGTGTCGACGTACGGGGCCTCCAGGGCGACGAGCACCTCAGCCCACCTTCTCCGGGCCGCCCTGCGGGTAGATCATCACCTCGGCGCGGCGCACCTGCTCGCCGAGGTTCACCTCCCAGCCGGCCTCCCCGTACGCCTCGAAGGAGAGCCGGGCCCCGCCGGGCGCCTGGTAGTCGTGGTAGCGCATGGTGCCGCGCGGGTCCAGGCCGGTCCCCTCGGTGGCGGTGTACTTCGCCTGGCCGGACTCGTCCCAGTGGTAGCGGCGGCCGGCGATCTCCAGCGTCGGCGCGCCCGGGGTGACGGTGGCCGACGGTTCGCTGGTCCAGAGCACCAGCTCCAGGTCCGGGTCCGACTCGACGGAGAGCCAGCGCTTCACGCCGCCGGCGTCGTCGAGCAGGTGCTCGGCCCAGCTCCAGCCGCCCTCGACCAGGTGCACCGAGCCGCGCACGGTGTAGGGCACCTGCCGGATCTCCACGATGTCGCCGGGCCTGAGCGCGCGGGGGTCGCCGCGCAGCGCGTCGGCGTCCCGGTCCCGGAACGGGTCGCCGGAGGCGGCCTTCGGGCGTGCCGCCGACCGGGCCCGGCGCAGGGCGATCACGGCGATCACCACGCCGGCCACTCCGACCAGGCACCCCACCGTGGTCACCACGTACGCCAGCGAACCGTTCACGCCCGTCTCCCCCCAAGGTGTATCGGCGGAGACGGTAACAACCCGGCGCACGCCCGCCGAAGGGGCGTTCGCTGAGTGAGCGGTCAGCTACGGTCCGGCCCGGCGAGGCGTTCGGTGGCGTACTCGCGCAGGGTGGCGCGGCCCATGATGCAGCCGCTGAACGTGGTGAACTCGCCGTCGTCGGCGCGCAGCCGCTCCCAGGCGGCCCGGCCCGCCGCCGGGTCGACCGTGTCCAGCAACGTGGCCGCGTACGCCTTCCCGGCCGGTGACGCGTGCTTCAGCAGCCGGTCGACCTTCTTGCGGGCCGCCTCGGGGTGCTCCCGCAGGGCCCGCTCCACGTGCCGGTACGCCTCGGTCGCCGGCAGGAGCTGGCCGGCGATCCCCACCCCGCCGAAGGCGAGCGTGTCCGCCCGGCCGAGTTCCTCGGCGGCCGCATCCAGGTCCCGGTCCCTCTTCCCGATCCCCAACATGCCCTCACTATTGCCCTGGTCGCCCGCCTCCAACGCTGTTGATCAAGAAGTTTGCGTCACCGCCGGCCGGCTCCTTCGACGCAAACCTCCTGATCGCCGAAGGCGGGCCGGCCCGGCCGAGCCCCGTGCGGGGGGGCCGGCCGGGCCGGGGAGGTGTCAGGCGGCGGTTACCGACAGGGCGTCCTTGCTGTCGGCCAGGTCCACCCGCACCGTGTCGCCGTCGCGGATCCGGCCGGCCAGCAGGGCCTTCGCGAGCTGGTCGCCGATCGCCGACTGCACCAGCCGGCGCAGCGGGCGGGCGCCGTAGATCGGGTCGTACCCGTGCTCCGCCAGCCAGGTGCGCGCGGCGTCGGAGATCTCCAGGCCCAGCCGGCGGTCGGCCAGACGGCGCCGCATCCGCATCAGCTGGATGTCGACGATGGCGCGCAGGTCCTCGCCCTGGAGGGCGGCGAACACCACGATGTCGTCGAGGCGGTTGAGGAACTCCGGCTTGAAGTGCGACCGGACCACCGCCAGGACGCCCTCCCGGCGCTGCTCCTCGGCCAGCGTCAGGTCGCTGATCACCGACGACCCCAGGTTCGAGGTGAGGATCAGGATCGCGTTGCGGAAGTCGACCGTGCGACCCTGCCCGTCGGTGAGCCGGCCGTCGTCGAGCACCTGGAGCAGCACGTCGAAGACGTCCGGGTGGGCCTTCTCCACCTCGTCCAGCAGGATCACCGAGTACGGCCGGCGGCGCACCGCCTCGGTGAGCTGGCCGCCCTCCTCGTAGCCGACGTAGCCGGGCGGTGCGCCGACCAGGCGGGCCACCGAGTGCTTCTCGCCGTACTCGCTCATGTCGATGCGGACCATGGCCCGCTCGTCGTCGAAGAGGAACTCGGCGAGCGCCTTGGCCAGCTCGGTCTTGCCGACACCGGTCGGGCCCAGGAAGAGGAAGCTGCCGGTCGGGCGGTCCGGGTCGGCGACGCCGGCCCGGGCGCGGCGGACCGCGTCGGACACCGCGGTGACCGCCTCGGCCTGACCGACCACGCGGGAACCCAGCGACTCCTCCATCCGGAGCAGCTTGGCGGTCTCACCCTCCAGCAGCCGGCCGGCCGGGATGCCGGTCCAGGAGGCGACGACCGCGGCGATGTCGTCCGCGCCGACCTCCTCCTTGAGCATCGCGCCGTCGGCCTGGAGCCGCGCCAGCTCCTCCTCGGCCTGCTTCAGCTCGGTCTGGAGCGCGGGGATCCGGCCGTAGCGCAGCTCGGCGGCGCGCTCCAGCTCGCCGTCGCGCTCGGCCCGCTCGGCCTCGCCGCCGAGCCGCTCCAGCTCCTCCTTGGCGGTGGAGAGCTTGGTGATGTGGCTCTTCTCCAGCTGCCAGCGCTCGGAGAGCGCGGTGAGCTGCTCGCGCTTGTCGGCCAGCTCCTTGCGCAGCCGGGCCAGCCGCTCCGCGGAGGCGGCGTCGGGCTCCTTGGCCAGCGCCATCTCCTCGATCTCCAGCCGGCGTACGGCCCGCTCGATCTCGTCCACCTCGACCGGACGGGAGTCGATCTCCATCCGGAGCCGGGAGGCGGACTCGTCGACCAGGTCGATCGCCTTGTCGGGCAGGAACCGGTCGGTGATGTAGCGGTCGGAGAGGGCGGCGGCGGCCACCAGCGCGGCGTCGGTGATCCGGACGCCGTGGTGCACCTCGTAGCGCTCCTTGAGGCCGCGCAGGATGCCGATGGTGTCCTCGATGGTCGGCTCGCCGACCAGCACCGGCTGGAAACGGCGCTCCAGCGCCGGGTCCTTCTCGATGTGCTCGCGGTACTCGTCCAGCGTGGTGGCGCCGACCATCCGCAGCTCGCCGCGGGCCAGCATCGGCTTGAGCATGTTGCCGGCGTCCATCGAGCCCTCGCCCTTGCCCGCGCCGACCACGGTGTGCAGCTCGTCGAGGAAGGTGATGACCTGGCCGTCGGAGTTCTTGATCTCCTCCAGCACCGACTTCAGCCGCTCCTCGAACTGGCCGCGGTACTGCGCGCCGGCCACCATGGCGCCGAGGTCGAGCGAGACCAGCTTCTTGTCCCGCAGCGACTCCGGCACGTCGCCGGCCACGATCCGCTGGGCCAGGCCCTCGACGATGGCGGTCTTGCCGACGCCCGGCTCACCGATCAGGACCGGGTTGTTCTTGGTCCGCCGGGACAGCACCTGGATCACCCGGCGGATCTCCGAGTCGCGGCCGATGACCGGGTCGATCTTCCCCTCGCGGGCGCTGGCGGTCAGGTCGACGCCGTACTTCGCGAGGGCCTGGTAGGTCTGCTCCGGGTCGGCCGTGGTGACCCGCCGGTCCCCGCCGCGCACGGTCGGGAAGGCGGCCACCAGGTTCTCCTCGGTGGCGCCGGCGTTGTTCAGCGCGACGGAGACGGCGCCACCCACCCGGGCCAGCCCGGCCAGCAGGTGTTCGGTGGACGTGTACTCGTCGCCGAGCGGCCGGGCGATCTGCTCGGCGGCGCCGATGGCGTTGACGAATTCCCGGGCCAGGGTGGGCTCGGCGATGCTGGACCCGCGCGCCGCGGGCAGGGCGTCGACCGAACGCTCGGCGACCCGGCGCAGCTCGCCGGGGTCGGCCCCGACGGCGCGCAGCAGGCCGGCGGCGGTCGAGCCCTCGGTGTCCAGCAGCGACAGCAGCAGGTGCCAGGGCTCCACGGTGGCGTGGCCGCGCTGGTTCGCCAGCGCGACGGCACCGGTGATGGTCTCGCGGCTCTTGGTGGTGAGTCGTTCCGTGTTCATGGGCTCCCCCGGATCGGCGTGTCCACTGGACTGGACACCACCAGAGTTGAGTCTATTCCGCTCAACTCCAGCGGTGTGACCTGGCTCACCCTGAGCGTTGCCAGCGCCAGTCGAACTCCCCTGCCGCCGGCGGCGGCCCGGGCAGCGGCGGCTCGGCCTGAGCGAGGCCGGCCAGCAGCAGCGCCAGGTGGCGGCGGCGCAACTGCCGGGTCCGCTCCGGATCGGGTACGCGGATCGCGGCGCACCCCTCAAGGAGCAACCCGACGTCCTGCACCACCACGTCCGCGCGGAGCCGACCGGCGGCCCTGGCCCGCTCGACCAGCTCCGCGGTGAGCTCACCGGCGCGCACCGCGGCCCGCCCCATCTCCTCGGTCGGGGTGAAGGTGCCGGCGAGGTGCACGGTCAGCGAGTGCACGTCGGCATCGACGACGCGCTCCAGGAACCCGGCGAATGCCCGCCAGCCGTCCGGGTCGGTGGCGGACTCCTCGGCCACCGCGATGTAACGCCGCAGCCCGTCGTGACAGAGCTTGCGGAGCAGGTCCTCCTTGCCGGCGTAGCGGCGGTAGAGCGCGCTGATGCCGACGCCGGCGCGCTCGGCGACGGCGGCGATGGGCGCCTTTGGGTCATCGAGGAAGACGGCGCGGGCGGCCTCCAGGATCATCGCGTCGTTCCGGGCGGCCTGAGCGCGGCGGCCGGGGAGCTGGGGGGCCTGGGTCGGTTCGGGCATGGATCCAGGATAGCAGTGGAACGGATCATTCCGCTCTGATACAGTAAAGCGGAACGAAGCATTCCGTTCTAAAGGAGCAGCAGCCATGCCTGACACCGCCATCCGCCCGTTCCGCGTGGAGATCCCGCAGGCCGCGCTCGACGACCTGGCCGCTCGGCTGCGCCGCACCAACTGGCCCGGGGAACTGCCCGGTGTCGGCGGCGCGTACGGCATGCCGACCGGCCGGGTCCGCGAGCTGGCGCACCACTGGTTGGAGAAGTTCGACTGGCGGGCGGTCGAGGCGCGGCTCAACGCGCATCCGCAGTTCGTCACCGAGATCGACGGCGAGGACATCCACTTCCTGCACGTCCGGTCCCCCCGGCCGGGCGCCGTCCCGCTGCTGCTCACCCACGGCTGGCCCGGCTCGGTGGTCGAATACCTGGACGTGATCGCTCCGCTGACCGAGCCGACCGACCCGGACTCGCCGGCGTTCCACCTGGTCATCCCGTCACTGCCCGGCTTCGGCTTCTCCGGGCCGACCCGCAGCGCCGGCTGGAACCGCCACCGCACCGCCCGCGCGTGGGCGGAGCTGATGGCCCGCCTCGGCTACGACCGCTACGGTGCCGTCGGCAACGACGCCGGTTCAATGATCTCGCCCGAACTGGGCCGCCTCGACCCGGAGCACGTGCTCGGCGTGCACGTCACCCAGCTCTTCTCGTTCCCGTCCGGCGACCCGGCCGAATTCGCCGGGCTCACCGAGGCCGACCAGGCCGCGCTCAAGCACCTCCAGTGGTTCTACGAGAACAAGTTCTCCTTCAACCAGGTCCACAGCCAGCAGCCGCAGACCCTGGCGTTCGCGCTGGCCGACTCACCGGTCGGGCTGCTCGCCTGGAACGCGCAGCTCTTCGACGAGAGCTTGGACGCCGACTTCATCCTGGCCAACGTGGCGATCTACTGGTTCACCGGCACGGCCGCCTCGTCGATGCGGTTCTACTGGGAGGACGCGCACGCCGAGCACCCGACCGGGCCGACGACCACGCCGACCGCGCTGGCGATGTTCCCCGGCGACTTCCAGTCGATCCGCCGCTTCGCCGAGCGGGACCACGGCAACATCGTGCGGTGGACGGCGTACGGGGCCGATGTCGACGGGCGCGGCGACGTCGGCGGGCACTACGCGGCCCACCAGGCGACCGACGTGCTGGTCGGCGACATCCGTGAGTTCTTCGGCTCGCTCGGCTGAGCATCCGCCGCGCACGTGCCCGGCCGGAGACCGCTCCCGGCCGGGCACGGCGCACCGGCCGCCACCATCAGGCCCTCGCCGTCCGGGCGTCAACCGCCCTCCAACACCACCCTCACCCACCGCCGGTTCGCCGTCCAGCCCGTGCCGAGGACCACATCGCCCGGGCCCTGGGCGGCGATCGTGCCGTCGCCGAGCACCGTGAGGTGGTGCTCGGCGGTGAGCGGCCAGTCGACCCGGTAGTAGCGACCCCCGGCCACCACGCCCACCCCGTCCGGGCCGGTCACCGCCACCAGCTCGGCCCCTAGCGGAGCCACCGAGCGCGCCTGCGCCGGATGCCCGACCGCGCGGACCAGGGCCCACTCCCGGCCGGCCACCAGCCGCCAGAGCGCCGGGAAGCCGGTCCGGTCCGGGCGCTCCCCGACCAGCCACGGCCCGCCGTCCGGCGCGATCACCACACGCAGCACTCCGATCTCGTCGCCCCGCCAGGACAGCGGCGTCGTCGCCCAGTGCCGGCCCGCGTCCCGGGACACCGCGGCGTAGGGCCGGCCGTCGCGGGCGCCGGCCGCCACCACCAGGTCGCCGGAGTGGCCCACCGTGTTCAGCCCGGGTACGGCCGGCTGGGCGGGCAACGGGCGCAGGGCGCGGCCGTCCCACTCGGCCACCGCACCGAGCGCCTCGGCCACCTGGAAGCGACCCCGGGCCGCCACCAGCACGGCCGGCTCCGCGCCGGTGGTGTGGACGAAGGTGGTCCCGCCGTCGGTCGAGGTGTACCAGCCGTACGGCTCGGCGAGCAGCACGAGTGCCCCCGGCACCGCGTAGAGCTGCTGGTCCACCGCCACCGGGCGGGGATGCCGCAGGGCCCGCCAGGTCCGGCCGCCGTCCACGGTGGCGTGCAGCAGGGCGGTGCAGCCGCGGCCGGGCGACGCGCCGTCGCAGGCGGCGAAGAGTGCGTACCCGTGCTCGGCGTCGACGAACTCGACGAACGGGCGGGCGTACCGTCGGTCGACGGCGACCCGGACGTGGCGTACCTCGTCGAAGCCGACGGCCCGCGACGGCGCCGGCGCGGTCGGCGCCGGCCGCGGGGACGCGGACGACCGGTCGGGCGGGGTCCGGCGCACGTCCCCGATCGAGCAGGCGGCGAGGGCCGGCACCAGCAGCAGACCGACCGCCGGGAGCACATTCCGACCGATCATGGGCCCCTCTTCCGCACGGTAGCCTTGCGCGGGTGCGAGTACGTGTCGAACAGACTGCCCTACCCGGGATCGGTGTGCGTCACGATCTGACGACGGAATCCGGTCGCCGGCTCGGCGTGGTCTCCCACCGCAATGGCCGCCGCGACCTGGTCCTCTACGACCCGGACGATCCCGACTCCTGCCAGGCCGACATACCGCTGACCGACGACGAGGCGGAGGCGCTGGCCGACATCCTCGGCGCGTCGCTGATGCTCGGCCAGCTCGCCGGGCTGCGCGAGCAGGCCGCCGGGCTGCTCACCGAGCAGATCGCCATCCCGGCCGGCTCCCGGTACGTCAACAAGCGGCTCGGTGACACCCAGGCACGGACCCGCACCAGCGCCTCCATCGTGGCGGTGCTGCGTCAGGGCGAGGTGATCGTCTCGCCGGATCCCACCTTCCGGTTCGCGGCCGGTGACGTGGTGGTCGTGGTCGGCACCCGGCAAGGGCTCGACGGGGTGACCGCGATTCTCGCCGAAGCCGACCCGGACGGCTGAGGCGCGGATGCACGAAACCACCACGCTGCTCGTCGAGGTCGGCGCGCTGCTGCTCCTGCTCGGCCTGCTCGGCCGGCTCAGCCGTCGCTTCGGTGTCTCGCCCATCCCCCTCTACCTGCTCGCCGGACTCGCCTTCGGCCACGGCGGCCTGCTGCCGCTCAACGCCAGCGAGGAGTTCTTCGCCGTCGGCGCGGAGATCGGCGTCATCCTGCTGCTCGTCATGCTCGGCCTCGAATACAGCGCCAACGAGCTGGTGGGCAACCTCCGCTCGGCCGCGCCGGCCGGCCTGATCGACGCGGTGCTCAACGCGCTGCCCGGCTTCGCCTTCGCCCTGCTGCTCGGCTGGGGCTGGGTGGCCGCCGTGGTGCTCGCCGGCGTCACCTGGGTCTCCTCGTCCGGCGTGATCGCCAAGGTGCTCGGCGACCTGGGCCGGATCGGTAACCGGGAGACCCCGGTGATCCTCTCCGTCCTGGTGATCGAGGACCTGGCGATGGCCCTCTACCTGCCGCTGGTCACCGCGCTGCTCGCCGGGGTCGGCCTGGTCAAGGGCGGCATCGCGCTCGCCGTCGCGGTGCTCACCGTGGTCCTCGTGCTGGCGGTCGCGATCCGGTACGGCCACGTGATCTCCGCCGCGCTCTCCGCGAAGGACCCGGAGGCGCTCCTGCTCGGGGTGCTCGGCCTGACCCTGCTGGTCGCCGGGATCGCGGCCAAGCTCCAGGTCTCCGCCGCGGTCGGCGCGTTCCTGGTCGGCATCGCGCTGTCCGGGCCGGTGGCGCACCACGCCACCCAGCTGCTCTCGCCGCTGCGTGATCTCTTCGCCGCGGTCTTCTTCGTCTTCTTCGGCCTGGTCACCGACCCGCTGGACATGCCGCCGGTGCTGCTGCCGGCGCTGCTGCTGGCCGTGGTGACCATGGGGACGAAGCTGGCCACCGGCTGGCTGGCCGCCCGCCGGGCCGGGATCGCCGAGCCCGGTCGCTGGCGCGCCGGCTTCGCGCTCACCCCGCGTGGCGAGTTCTCCATCGTCATCGCCGGCCTGGCCGTCGCCGCCGCCTACCCGGTCGAGCCCCGGCTGGCGGCGCTCGCCACCGCGTACGTGCTGATCACCGTGGTGACCGGCCCGATGTTGGCCCGCCTGCCCGACCTGCCCTGGTTCAAGCGGTGGCTGCGCCGGCGCAGCGCCGCCCGGCCGCCGGTGCCGGTGGGAGTGGCCGACTGACCTCGGCCGGGCCGGGTCGACCGTACGGTGGACCCGGCCCGGCCAACGGTTGTCGAATTGATTCCGGGAAGGTCTACCGCCGCCCCGCGAAACCGGGTTAACGTGTCGCCCCAGCAGCCAGGGTCCGCGGGTGGCCGGTGCCCCCCGCCAGCGCAGCGGAAGGTCGGCCGGTGAGCGTGCAGGAAGAGACGTTTCACGGCTTCGCCAACCCTGTCGACCCCTCGCCCGCCGAGCTGCGGTCGTGGGCCTACCAGCCGGACTCCGTCCCGCTGACCTCGATGCCCCCGGACTGGGACCTGCTGGTCGCCGGCGACCACCTGGTGCAGACGCTCTTCGAGCTGGCCATGGACCCGGCCTGTCCGGCCCGGCGGTTCGCGCTGCACTGCCTCTACATCTACGCCGCCGACGGCATCCGGACGAACTTCCGGGCCCACCCGAAGCGCCGCTTCCGCAAGCTCGTCGAGCAGGCCGAGCGGGCCGGCGACGAGCTGATGCGGAACTGGGCGCACAACAGCCGGGTGCTGCTCGCCCGGCCGGACCTCTTCGTCTACCGGGACTGGTGCGAGGGGGGCCTGGTGCGGGAAAACCGGCGGCTCTAGTCCTTCGCTCTTCTCCGCGCGGGCTTCGTCCCGGGCCGCACGTCATGACGGCGAACGGGCCGGGACCCCCAGCCGGCATCACCGCGTCCCGGGCCGCACGTCATGACGGCGAACGGGCCGGGACCCCCCGTGGGTCCCGGCCCGCACGTCGGCGGATCGCTTCAGCCGGTCGATCCGCCCTGCTTCCTGCGTCGCTCGTCGTCCCTGGCCCGGTCGACGCCGTGGTCCACCTGGTCGAGGAAGCGCCCTTCCTTGACCTTGTCGGTGAAGCCGCCCTTGGTGACCCGGTCGAATCGCTCCCGGACGTTCTCGGCCACCTGCTCCAGCCGTTCCTCCGCCCGTTCCGCCACCGTCTTCGCCGATTCCGCCATGGCTCCCCCTGCCAGTCCGGAG
>NZ_JBSSLX010000136.1:0-15909 GCF_053890995.1 Micromonospora sp. I033
CGGCTGCAGAGCAAAGCGGGTCCGGCAGAGGTGCCGGGGTGGGGCAGTCCTCACGGAGCGTGGCCCCGGTCGCCGCGATCTGCGAGCCTCAGCGCAGCATCCCCGGACCGAACACCTCGTACGCGATCCGCTCGGCCGGTACGCCCCGGCGCAGCAGCCCACCACGGACCAGGGCCATGAACGGCACCGGCCCGCACAGGTGCACGTACGCGCCGGGGGCGAGCGGGACCAGCGCCGGGTCGACGAGCCCCTCGGCGATCTCCGCCTTGAGCCCGGCCAGTTCGCCGCCGGCGGCGTCCTCGTACCAGAGGCGCACGGACAGGTTCGGCAGCCGCTCCTGGAGCGCGGGCAGTTCGTGGCGCAGCGCGTGCGCGGCGCCGGTCCGGTCGGCGTGCACCAGCGTCACCGGCCGCTCGGGCTCGGTGGCCGCCAGGTGCGCCAGCGCCGACATGGCCGGGGTCAACCCGATGCCGGCGCTGACCAGCAGCAGCGGCTCCCCGCCGCCGAGCGCGCTGACCTCGCCGAACGGCGGGCTGAGCCGGAGGGTGTCGCCGACGGCCACCCGGTCGTGCAGGAATCCGGAGACCATGCCGTCGGGCGCGCCGGCGGTGCCGCGTACCCGCTTCACGGTGATCCGCCAGCGGTCGGCGCCGGGCCGGCCGGAGAGGCTGTACTGCCGGATCTGCTGGCCGCGGTCGCCGTCCAGGTCGACCGCGACGGAGGTGTACTGGCCGGCGGTGAAGCCGGGCACCGGGCCGCTGTCGGCGGGGACCAGGGTGAACGACACCACGTCGGGGGTCTCCACGGTCTTCTCCGTGACCCGCCACTCGCGCCACACCGAGCCGTTCTCCGGCACCCCGGCCTCGGTGTAGAGGCGCGCCTCCCGGGCGATCAGCTCGCAGGCCAGCAGCCAGTACACCTCGTCCCAGGCCGCGGCGACCTCGGGGGTGACCGCCTCGCCGAGCACCTCGGCCACCGCGGCCATCAGGTGCCGGCCGACGATCGTGTACTGGGTGGCCGTGATTCCCAGGGAGACGTGCTTGTGCGCGATCCGGTCCAGGATCGGCCCCCACGGCACCGCGCTGCCCCCGGTCAGGTGCTCGGCGTACGCGACCACGGCGCCGGCCAGCGCCGCCTTCTGCGTGCCGGTGGCCTGGTTGCCCCGGTTGAAGATGTTCAGCAGCTCCGGGTGGGCGGCGAACATCCGCTGGTAGAACCGGCCGGTGATCGCTTCGCCGTGGGCCTGCACGGCGGGCAGGGTCGCCGTCACCACCGCTGCTGAGGATTCCGAGAGCACGACTACTCCTTCGGGCGTCGAACGGGTCGACCACCACTGAACAGGAACGCGAGAGTCCCCTTCAGGGTCGAAGGTCCCGGGACCCCCGTGGCGTGGATCACCGCGGCGAACGGGCTGGTCGGCCCGTGTCGCGCCGGGCGCGCGCTGGCTAGGGTCGAGGCGTGAAGCTCAACCGGTCGACCGACATGGCCCTGCGGATCGCCATGCTGACCGCCGCGTCCCCGGCACGGACCACCGTGGACGAACTCGCCACCCAGCTCGCGCTGCCGCGCAGTCACGTGGCCAAGGTGGTGCAGCGGTTGCAGCGGCTCGGCGTGCTGGTGACCATCCGGGGCCGCTCCGGCGGGGTGGCCTTCGCCGAACACGCCGGGGAGTTGACCGTCGGCCACGTGGTCCGGGCCTTCGAGGGCAACGACGAGGTGGTCAACTGCGAGCAGCCGGCCTGCCCGCTGGTCGCCGGCTGCCGGCTGCGCGGCCAGCTGCGCCGTGCCCAGGCCGCCTTCCTCGCCGTGCTCGACGGGGTACGCCTCGGCGATCTCGTCGACGGCGCGGCCGGTCCGCTGCTGCTCGCCCTCGGCGCCCCGCGGGTCGGCGGCTGATGGCCGTCTCGCATCCGATCTTCGCCCGGGTCTTCGCCCGGGCCAGCGTCGCCATGGACCGGGCCGGTGCCGCCGAGCACCGGCGCCGGCTGGTGGCCGGGCTGCGCGGCCGGGTGGTCGAGGTGGGCGCCGGCAACGGACGGAACCTCCCGCACTACCCGTCTTCCGTGACCGGGGTGCTCGCCGTGGAGCCCGAGCCGCGGCTGCGCGCCGCCGTCCGGGCCGCCGCGCCGGACGCTCCGGTGCCGGTGACCGTGGCCGCCGGCCTGGCCGAGGCGCTGCCGGTCGCCGACGCGAGCGCCGACGCCGTTGTGCTGTCGCTGGTGCTCTGCTCGGTGCCCGACCAGGCGGTGGCGCTACGCGAGGCGCGCCGGGTGCTCCGCCCGGGCGGGGAACTCCGCTTCTACGAGCACGTCGTCGCGGAGACCCCGGGCCTGCGTCGGGCCCAGCGCCTGGCGGACGCGACGCTCTGGCCGCTCTGCTGCGCCGGCTGCCACACCGCGCGGGACACCGTGGCGGCGATCCGGGCGGCCGGCTTCACCGTGGCCGAGCTGGACCGGTTCCGCTTCCCGCCGGGGGGCCTGGCGGGACCGGCGTCCCCGCACGTGCTCGGCACGGCCGTCCGTCCCTGACGCGACGAGGCGCCCCGGTGTCTCCGGGGCGCCTCGCCGGTCGCGGCGGGTCAGCTCACCGTGATGGTGCCGTCCGAGGCGCGGACGCAGGAGACCGCCCGGGCGCCGGTCGCGGCGGCGCCGGTCAGGCAGCGACCCAGCACCCGGTGGCCGGCGGCGCTCGGGTGCCAGGACTCCTGGCAGGTCTGGAAGTACGTGCCGCAGGCGTTCGCGATCCGCTGGATGTCGAGCTTGTCGTAGCCGGAGAGGCTGGTCACGAAGACGCCGGTCGGGCCGTCCATGAGCCGGATCGGGGTGGCCAGGGCGTTGCCCGGGCTGCCCGCCGACTCGCAGAGCCGGGCGCCGTCGAAGGCGCGCTGCACGTTGAGGTAGACCAGGTCGTCCTGCGGGAACTCGCCGGCCAGGGTGGTCCGCACCGAGCTGACCAGGGTGCCGAGGCCCTGCGAGAAGCGCTGGCCCGGCGCGAGGCTGCCCCGGTGGATCGGGCAGCCGGCCGCGTAGCGCTCGGCGCCGAGGGCGCGGAACTTGTCCCGGGTGTCGTCCCGGTCGTCCTCGGTCCAGTAGACGGAGGCCAGGTCGGTGGGGAGCGGGTTGGTGTAGTCCTGGAACACCACCCGGTGCTGCCCGTCGGCGTCGACCTGGTCGAGGGTGGTGAGGAGCTGCCGGACCGCCGCCGTGGTCTCCGCGGTCGCGGCGCTGAACTGCGCGGCGGTGGCCAGGTCGGCGTCCGTGCACGGTTCCTGCTCGACCGGCCCGCCGAGGTATGCCCAGAACTCCCACCAGCCGGTCCAGGCGTCGGCGATGAACCGGTTGGCGCACTTCTCCGCCACGCTGCCGAAGGTGAACGAGCTGTTGTTCGAGCCGAGTCCGACCAGCACCAGGTCGATGTCGTGGGTCCGCGCCACCGCCCGGAGCTGGTCGAGCTGGGCGCTGACCTGCCGCCCCTTCGCCCGCGTGGCGGAGGCGCCGGCGATGTCGTAGGGCTGCCCGCCGGAGCAGGCCAGGTTGAACCGGGCGGCGATGCCCGGCAGGTCGGCCTGGAACAGTGAGGCGTTCGGCGAGCGGTGGCAGAAGTAGGCGTTGCTGTTCGGCGCCGACCAGCCGGGGAAGCCCTGGGCCACCCCGTTGACGTCGACCACCGGCGCGTACGCCCCGGCGCCCTCGCCGCTGATGAAGCTGTCGCCCAGCGCCACCGCGGCGGTGGGCAGGGCGGCCGTGGCCGGCGTGGCGGGCGCCACGGCGGCGGGCAACGCCACGGCGGCGACGGCCAGCGCCGCCGCGAGCGCGGCACGACGGAACAGGGACATGGCCCGACCCCCTCACACATCGAAATGTGAAAGATTCTTCAAGGAGGCGATCAGATCACGCCGGTGTGACGGCCGTCAATGGATCGCGATCCGGGCGGGCGGCCCGGTCCCGGGTTCGGGAAGACGCCGGCCGGGCATGTCGTTGTGGTGCACGGACGCCTCCTCCGCCTCCGGGCACCGACCGGCCGCGCCGTACCGCACCGGGTGCCACGGCTCTGTCGGAGCGCCGGGCTAGGCTCGCTCCGGCGCGCCGCGCCTGGCGATCGACGTGGGGGATCGCACGGTGAGCGGCACCACACCGCCGAGACCTGGGAGTACGACCAGTTGACCGCACAGCCTGAGACCCTGTACGGGGCCGACGACCTGACGCACCTGGAGGGCCTCGATGCCGTCCGGAAGCGCCCCGGCATGTACATCGGCTCGACCGACAGCCGTGGCGTGGGTCACCTCGTCAACGAGATCCTCGACAATTCCACCGACGAGGGTGTCGCCGGTCACGCCAAGAAGGTCGACGTGATCCTGCACGCCGACGGCTCGGTGCAGGTCGACGACGACGGCCGCGGCATCCCGACCGACGTGCACGCCAAGTCCGGCATCTCCGGCGTGGAGCTGGTGCTGACCCGGCTGCACGCGGGCGGCAAGTTCGGCGGCTCGGGTTACAAGACCTCGGGCGGCCTGCACGGCGTGGGCGCGTCGGCGGTGAACGCCCTCTCCCGGCGGTTCGACGTCACCGTCCGCCGCGGCGGCAAGATCCACTCGATGTCGTTCCGGCACGGCGTACCCGGGATCTTCGACGGCGACGGCCCGGACGCGCCGTTCACGCCCGGCCCCGGCCTGCAGATCGTCGGCGCGATGAAGCGCGGCCAGCGCACCGGCACCTCCATCCGCTGGTGGCACGACCCGCGCTACTTCGAGACCGGCGCGGCGCTCGACACCGAGGCGGTCCGGCTCAAGCTGCGCAACACCGCCTTCCTGGTCCCCGGCGTGGCCTACCGGCTGCGCGACGAGACCGGCGAGAAGGCCGTCGAGGAGAACTTCCACTTCCCCAACGGCCTCACCGACATGGTGGAATACCTGGCGCCGGCCGGCGACCGCCCGGTCTCGGGCACCCTGCTGGTCACCGGCGAGGGGACCTACCGGGAGAACGCCGCCGACGCCAACGGCGTCATGCAGTCCAACGTCCAGCGCCGGGCCGAGGTCGAGGTGGCGTTCCGCTGGGGCACCGGCTACGAGCGCACCGTCGAGTGCTTCACCAACACCATCCGCAACGCGCACGGCGGCACCCACCGCAAGGGCTTCGAGCGGGCCCTGGCCCGCACCCTGGCGGAGGCCGCCCGCAACACCCGCGGCCTGCTCAAGCCCAAGGAGGACGCGCCCACCCTGGACGACGTCCTGGAGGGCATGACCGCCGTGGTGCACGTGCGGATCCCGGAGCCGCAGTTCACCTCGCAGACCAAGGACGAGCTCTCCACGGCCGGCATCACCAAGGTGCTGCAGGGTCTGGTCGAGGCGCACCTCAAGGCGTGGCTGGAGGACCGCAAGACCAGAGCCGAGGCCCGGACGGTGCTCCAGAAGATCGTCGACGCGGCCCGGGTCCGGCTGACCCAGAAGCAGCAGAAGGACGCGGCCCGGCGCAAGACCGCCCTGGAGGGCGCGTCGATGCCGGCCAAGCTTGTCGACTGCCGGGCCACCGGCGTGGAGCGCAGCGAACTGTTCATCGTGGAGGGTGACAGCGCGCTCGGCACCAGCCGGATGGCCCGCTCCTCGGAATACCAGGCGCTGCTGCCGATCCGCGGCAAGATCCTCAACGTGCAGAAGGCGAACCTCCAGCAGGTGCTGGACAACGCCGAGTGCGCGGCGATCGTGCAGGTGCTCGGCGCCGGCTCGGGGCGGACCTTCGACCTCTCCGCGCTGCGCTACGGCCGGGTGCTCATCATGGCCGACGCGGACGTGGACGGCGCGCACATCCGGACCCTGCTCATCACGCTCTTCGCCCGCTACATGCGGCCGCTGATCGAGGCGGGCCGGCTCTACGCGGCCATGCCGCCCCTGCACAAGATCACCACCAAGGGGCGCAACCCGCAGACCGTCTACACCTACACCCAGGCCGAGATGACGGCGACGGTCCGCAAGCTGGAGAAGGCCGGCAAGCAGATCGTCACGCCCATCCCGCGGTTCAAGGGTCTCGGCGAGATGGACGCCGACGAACTCTGGGAGACCACCATGAACCCGGCCACCCGGGCGGTCCGCCGGATCACCCTCGACGACGTCGAGGCCGCCGAGCGGATCCTCGAACTGCTCATGGGGGAGAAGGTCGAGCCCCGCCGCAACTGGCTCATCGACTCGGCCGACCTCGTCGACCGCGACGCCATCGACGCCTGACCACCGGGTTCTTCGAAGGGAAAGCTGAACCATGGCACGCCGCAAGGACGACCGCGCCAAGGCGGACCTCTCCGCCTTCGACCAGGCCGGCGCCCGGGTCTTCGACAACCCGCTGGTCAACGAGGTCTCGGACTCCTACCTGGAGTACGCGTTCTCGGTCATCCACTCGCGGGCCCTGCCCGACGCCCGCGACGGACTCAAGCCGGTGCACCGGCGGATCCTCTGGTCGATGCACGAGCAGGGCCACCGCCCCGACCGGGGCCACGTGAAGTCGGCCCGGATCGTCGGCGACGTGATGGGTAAGTACCACCCGCACGGCGACGCGGCGATCTACGACGCGATGGTCCGGCTCGCCCAGGACTTCTCGCTCAACGTGCCGTTGATCGACGGCCACGGCAACTTCGGCTCGCCCGACGACGGCCCGGCTGCCGCCCGCTACACCGAGGCCCGGATGTCCCGCGAGGCGATGCTGCTCGTCGGCGAGCTGGGCGAGGACACCGTCGACGTCGAGCCCAACTACGACGGCTCGCTGACCCAGCCCACCGTGCTGCCGGCGGCCTTCCCCAACCTGCTGGTCAACGGCGCGTCCGGGATCGCGGTCGGGATGGCCACCAACATGATCCCGCACAACCTGGCCGAGGTCGTCCAGGCGGCCCGCTGGCTGATCAACCACCCGGACGCCACGCTGGACAAGCTCATGGAGTTCGTGCCCGGCCCCGACCTGCCCACCGGCGGGCTCCTGCTGGGCCTGGACGAGGTGCGCCGGGCCTACGAGACCGGGCGCGGCGTGGTGCGGATGCGGGCCCGGGTGCAGACCGGTCCGCTGGAGGGCAGCCGGGGCCGGCAGGCCATCACGGTCACCGAACTGCCCTACGGGGTGGGCGCGGAGAAGGTCATCGCCGCCATCACCAACGAGGTCAACAAGACCAAGCGGCTGACCGGCATCGCCGACGTCAAGGACCTCACCGACCGGGAGAACGGCACCCGGCTGGTCATCGAGTGCAAGGTCGGGGTCAACCCGCAGGCGCTGCTGGCCGACCTCTACCGGCTCACCCCGCTGGAGCAGTCGTTCGGCGTCAACAACCTGGTCCTGGTGGACGGCCAGCCGCAGACCCTGGGGCTCAAGGAGCTGCTGGAGGTCTTCCTCGGCCACCGCTACGAGGTGATCACGCGGCGCAGCGCGTACCGCAAGCGCAAGCGCGAGGAGCGGCTGCACCTGGTCGACGGCCTGCTCATCGCCCTGCTCGACATCGACAGGGTGGTCAAGCTGATCCGGGCCAGCGAGGACGCCCAGGCCGCCAAGGACGGCCTCATGCAGAAGTTCAAGCTCTCCGAGATCCAGGCCACCTACATCCTCGACACCCCGCTGCGCCGGCTGACCAGGTACGACCGGCTGGAGCTGGAGGCCGAGCAGGAGAAGCTGCGCGGCGAGATCGCCGAGCTGTCGAAGATCCTCGACGACCCGAAGGTGCTGCGGAAGCTGGTCTCCGACGAGCTGGCCGCCGTGGTCAAGCAGTTCGGCGCCGACCGCCGCACCACCCTGGTCGACGGCGACCTCAAGGAGGTCCTGGCGGCTTCCGTGCCGGCCGGCCCGCTGGAGGTCGCCGACGACCCCTGCCAGGTCATCCTGTCGGCCACCGGGCTGGTCGCCCGGACCGCGGCCGAGTCGGAGGAGGCCGCCGAGGCGCGCCGGCGCAGCGGCCGGGTCAAGCACGACGCGGTACGCGCGGTGGTGCACTCCACCGCCCGCGGCCGGGTGCTCCTGGTGACCAGCGCCGGTCGGGCCTTCAAGATCGACGTGCTGCCACTGCCGGTGCTGCCCGAGCAGTCCGGCACGGTGTCGCTGCGCGGCGGCATGTCCGCCGCCGAGCTGGTGCCGCTGGAGCCCGGCGAGACGGTCGTGGGGCTGGCCCCGCTCGGCCCGCCCGCCGAGGGCTCGCCCGGCCTCGCGCTCGGCACCCGGCAGGGCGTGGTGAAGGTCTGCGCGCCCGAGTGGCCGGTCCGGTCGGACGAGTTCGAGGTGATCTCGCTGCGCGACGGCGACGAGGTGGTCGGGGCGACCTGGCTCACCGACGGGGCGGAGACGCTGGCGTTCGTCTCCTCGGAGGCGTCGCTGCTGCGCTTCGCGGCGTCCGTGGTCCGGCCGCAGGGCGTCAAGGGTGGCGGCATGGCCGGCATCAACCTGCCGGCCGGGGCGCGGGTGGTCTTCTTCGGCGCGATCCGCACCGACGACCCGGGCCACGGTGAGCCGATGGTGGTCACCTCGACCGGCGCCACGGTCAAGGTGACACCGTTCAAGGCGTACCCGGCGAAGGGGCGGGCGACCGGCGGCGTGCGCGCCCAGCGGTTCCTCAAGGGCGAGCTGGACCTGGCCGTGGCCTGGATCGGCCCGCGCCCGGTCGGCGCCACCGCCACCGGCGACCCGGTCGAGCTGCCCCCGGCCGACCCCCGCCGCGACGGCTCCGGTTTCGCCGTGATGCTGGGCCCGACGGTGATCGGCCACCAGATCGACCGCGACTGACCATCCACGCGAGGGGCCCCGCGGCTGTGCCGCGGAGCCCCTTCGCGCTTCCCGCAGACGGCGCAGGCGGGTCAGAGTTCCGGTTCGGGGCCCCGGCGGGAGGCGGGGGTGGTGCCGCGGAGGTGCGCGATCAGGCGCATGCCGTGGTAGATGGCCAGGGCGGCGGCGGTGCCCAGGGCGATGCCGTTGAAGGACAGGTCGCCCGCGGTCAGGGTGTAGTTGGCGGCGCCGACGATCACCGCGACCGCGGCGGTCATCAGGTTGACCGGGTCGTGGAAGTCCACCCGGTTCTCGATCCAGATCCGGGCGCCCAGGACGGCGATCAGGCCGTACAGGGCGGTGGTGGCGCCGCCCAGCACCCCGGCCGGCACGGTGAGGATCAGCGCGCCGAACTTCGGGCAGAGCCCGAGCAGCACCGCCGCGAACCCGGCGACCCAGTACGCGGCCGTCGAGTAGACACGGGTCGCCGCCATCACGCCGATGTTCTCCGCGTACGTGGTGGTGCCGGAGCCGCCGCCGGAGCCGGCCAGCACGGTGGCCACGCCGTCGCCGAGGAACGCCCGGCCCATGTCCCGGTCCAGGTTCCGCCCGGTCATCGCGGCGACCGCCTTGACGTGCCCGGCGTTCTCCGCGATCAGCACCAGGATCACCGGGATGACCAGGACCACGGCCCGCAGGCCGAAACTGGGCGCGTGGAACTGCGGCAGCCCCACCCAGGCGGCGTCCCTCAGCGTGGTCACCGCCGTCGGGTCGAGTTGCCCGAGCAGTGCGGCCAGCACCCAGCCGACCACCACGCCGACCAGGATCGACAGCCGGGCCAGGAAGCCGCGGAAGAGCACCGTGGTGACCAGGATCGCGACCAGGGTGATCACCGCGATCAGCGGCTGCGCCTTCACCCCGGTGCCGCTGCCGCCGCCGTCCCAGGCCACCGGGGCCAGGTTGAGCCCGATCAGGGCCACGATCGCGCCGGTCACCACCGGCGGCATCAGGGCGTCGATCCAGCGCGCCCCGGCCAGTTGCACCACCACGCCGACCAACGCCAGCGCCGCGCCGGCCACCACGATGCCGCCGAGCGCCGCGCCGATGCCGCCGTCCGTCTTGGCCGCCAGCACCGGGGCGATGAAGGCGAACGACGACCCCAGGTACGAGGGCAGCCGGTTGCCGGTGATCAGCAGGAACAGCAGCGTGCCCAGCCCGGAGAAGAAGAGCGTGGTGGCCGGCGGGAAGCCGGTGATCAGCGGCACCGTGAAGGTGGCGCCGAACATGGCGACGACGTGCTGCACGCCGACCCCGACCGTGCGCGGCCAGGAGAGCCGCTCGTCGGGGTGGACCACGTCGCCGGGGGTGACGGCGCGGCCGTCGCCGTGCAGGGCCCAGGGGGACCAGCGGGAGGTGGGGGACTGGGTCATCGGCCGCCCTTCGCGTCAGGTGACGGGGGCGTGATCGACCCTGAGAGTCGTTTCTAGCACGGCGCCGGTCCGGGCCCGGGGCCGGCTCGGCGTCAGGCCACCCCGGCGGGGCGGAACTGGACGCTGACCCGGGGACCGACCGGCCGGGTCGTCTTCGGGATCGCGTGCTCCCAGGTGCGCTGGCAGGACCCGCCCATCACCACGAGGTCGCCGTGACCCAGCGGGAAACGCAGGCTGCTCCCGCCGCCGCCCCGGGGCCGCAGCAGCAACGGCCGGGGCGAGCCGAACGAGACGATGGCCACCATGGTGTCGGTGTGCGCGCAGCGGCCGTGGGTGTCGCCGTGCCAGGCCACGCTGTCCCGGCCGTCCCGGTAGAGGCACATGCCGGCGGTGACGAAGGGCTCGTCCAGTTCGGCCGCGTAGTGCCGGGTCAGCGTGTCGCGCGCCGCGGTGAGCACCGGGTGGGGCAGCGCCCGGTTGGCGGCGTACCAGCAGAGCAGGCGGGGGACGTCCACCTCGGCGTCGTACATGGTGCGGCGCTCGGCCCGCCACGGCACCTCGTGCAGCAGCGTGTCGAGCACCGCGTCGGAGCCCGCCACCCAGCCGGGCAGGTGGTCGACCCAGGCGCCGCGGCTCAGCTCGTGCCGGCGCAGCCGGCCGGTGAGCGGGCCCAGCGTCGGGCCCTGCTCGGCGAAGTCGAGCATCGAGGGCTGGTACGCGACGTCGGACACGCCGCCGATCCTACCCCGCGCTCGAACAGGCGTACGAGTGTCAGCGCCGCAGCAGCCGGCGGACCGGGGCGGGGACCGCCTGCCTGACCCGCTCGCGGAGCTGCTGGCCGCGCAGCGACTCGATGGTCTCCTGGAGTGACTGGTTCTCGTCGCGCAGCCGCTGGATGCGGGCCAGCAGCTCGGCCGGTGCGGTGGCCGTGGCCGGCCGGACCGCCGGCGGGTAGGTGGTCTCGCGGACCCGCTGGTCGAAGCGGGCGGCGCTGTCCCCGTCGGCGAACGAGTGGCCGAGGTCGTGCCTGGCCAGGAACGCGGTCATCGCCGCGAACCGCGCCTTGTGGCCCTCGTTGAGCGCCGTGTAGTCGGCCTCCTCGTAGAGCTGGGCGGCGTCGATGTCGGCCGGCACGTCCCGCATGATCCGGTGCGGGATGTCGAAGTAGCGGGCCAGCTCCAGGGTGCGCGAGTCGTGCGCGAAGAGGTAGCCGGGGGTGCCGGAGATCAGCGCGGTGATGGTGCCGTGGATCCGGGTGCCGAAGGCGAAGTCGAACCCGGAGAGGTACGCCATCCAGGTCCACGGGTCGACGAACATCCGCACCTTGTCCTCGACGAAGAACGGGTGCGAGGTGTGCAGCGGGATGTCGCTGCTGCGGCCCCGCAGCTCCGGGGCGTCGCCGTAGAGCAGGGTGCCCAGGGTCCGCAGGTCCTGCGGCAGGTAGCGCAGGTTCGGGTAGCGCTCGTGGTGGTGCCGCACGATCCCGGCCATCGAGGAGACGTACGGCGAGATGGTCAGCGCGATCCGGTCGTCGGGGGTCAGCGCCGGCTTGGTCTTCTCGATCCGGAAGCTGTCGCCGTGCAGGAACATCGACGGGCAGCCGATCTGCTCGACCGCGGAGAAGCCGAGGGTGCGCAGGTAGCTCTCCGTCACCTCGCCGCGTACGCCGATGCTGTGCGAGCGGTCGAGCACCGCCCGGCAGAAGGCGGTGACCGCCTCGTCGATCGGCCGCAGGTACTCCCGGTTGCCGTCGATGTCGGTCTGCACGCCGACGCCCAACACGACCACCGGGATCTTGAGCCGCTCGATCAGCCGGGTCATCGGGGCCAGCCGGTGCACGAAGCTGCGGCGGAACGCGTTGGCCAGCGGGATCACGAAGACGTCGTACTTCTCGTTGATCTCGTCGGCGTCGCGCTCGTCGGCCCGGAACCGCGACGGGGTGATCTCCGCGGTCGAGGTGGCCAGCAGCTTGTGTGCGGCGTGGCTGAAGACCAGGTTGCCGTTGTTGTCGCCGATCCAGTTCCCCGCGAAGGTCTCCTCCGGCGTGAAGACGTCGAACGGGCCCTTGCGGGCGCGCAGCAGGATCCGCTGGTGCATCGGGATTGCTCACCTTCCGTCCCGGGCACGCGGTGCCCGGCGGGAACCGCGGCGACCGTCGCGCTCCCCGTCAGTGCAGGAGCGGAAATCCTATGCCACCGGCCGGGGCCCGTGGCAGCCCCGCACGCGGGCGCCCGTCGCACCGGTCGGCGACCCGGGATACCACCGGGTAGGGTGCCCCGGGTGACAAGCGCCCCGGCCACCCGTGCCCCCCGGCTGCCGTCGCTGACCGGGCTGCGCTGGATCGCCGCCCTGCTGGTCTTCGCCTTCCACGTCGGCACCATGCGGATCGTCGCGGAGCCGGACATCAGGGCGGTGACGGACAAGGCGTTCGCCCTCGGCCTCTCCGGGGTGGAGTTCTTCTTCATCCTCAGCGGGTTCGTGCTGGTCTGGTCGTACCGGGACGGCGAGCCGCGACGCACCTTCCTGCGCCGCCGGCTCGCCAAGATCTACCCGAACCACCTGGTGACCTTCGTGGCGGCGCTGGCCGTCGCATTCTGGTTCGCCGACCCGGTCGCGCCGTGGGCCGCGGTCGGGAACCTCTTCCTGGTGCAGGCCTGGATCCCCCTCGACGGCTACTTCTACAGCGTCAACAACGTGAGCTGGTCGCTCTCGTGCGAGCTGGCCTTCTACGTCTGCCTGCCGCTGGTGCTGCCGTGGCTGCGCCGGGCCCGCACCGGCGCGCTGTGGGCGGTGGTGGTCGCCGTGCCACTGCTCATCCTCGCTCTCTGGCCCGCCCAGCTCCTGGTGCCGGAGGAGAGCCGCTGGTGGTTCACCCAGGTCTTCCCGGTCACCCGCTCCTTCGAGTTCTGGCTGGGCGTGGCCGCCGCCGAACTGCTGCGCCGCGGCCACTGGCGGGGCCCGAACCTCACCGTGGCCAGCCTGCTCTTCGTCGGCACCTGGGTGGTCGCCGCGCAGTGGATCCGCGCCGAGTTCTGGGCGGCCCTGCTCGCGGCGGCCTACCTGCTGGTCATCACCGCGGCGGCGGACGCCGACGTGCGCGGCCGGCGCACGCCGTGGCGGTCCCGTCCGATGGTCTGGCTCGGCGAGGTCTCCTTCGCCTTCTACCTGGTCCACGTGCTGGTCATGACGACCGTGCTGCGGCTCACCGGCGACTGGGGCACCGGGCTGCGCGGGTGGTGGGGGCCGCTCGCGGTGCTCGCCTTCCTGCTGTTCAACCTGCTGCTCGCCGCGGCGCTGCACCGCTGGGTGGAGATGCCGATGATGCGCCGCCTCGGCCCGCCGCGCCGGCCCCGTCCGGCGGCGGCCACCGCCGCGCCGGCGCCGTCCGTCCCCGCACCGCGCGCCGGCCCCGCCGTGGCGGTCGAGGCCACCGACACCCGGGCCAGGCCCATCGAGTACGCCGGGCGGCGCGACCCGGGCTGAGCCGGCCCCGACCTCCCGGCGCCGCCCGGTCCGGCCGACCCGGTCACCCACGCCGCGCGTCGCAACGGTCGCACCGCCACCGTCCACCATGGTCGGTGCGCCGTTTCCCGGCGGGCGCGACACGCCCGGCGACGGTGCGATGTGGCGGCATCGGCGGTAGTTTGTACCCGTGCTGCCGATCGCGCTCACCTGTCCCGTGTGGTGGGTGGCGCGCTGGACCGCCCGCACGCTGGCCACCCTGGCCGTGCTCGTCGCCTGCTCGTTCGGTGCGGCGACGCTGCCGATCGGCGGGGCCGCGACCGCGTCGTCGGCGCCTCCGGTGGTGGCTTCCGTCGAGGGTCTGACCCTCCGGGCCGACGCGGCCGAGACGGTCACCGGGTTCCACGTCCGGGACGGAGCCGATCGGGCCGTCGCCGTCACGCTGACCGAGCAGGGCTTCTCCGGCGGAGCCGACCGGGTTGCTGCCGGGGCCGAGTCGGGCCCCGCGGGTGGCGACGTCGTCCCGCCGGCCGTGGCGGTTGACCGGCTGAAGCCCGTGGCGGCGTCCCGGGCCGTGACCCGCGCGGTCGACCGGCCGCTCCTTCCGGCCGGGCCGGTCCCGGCGACCGTCGGTCCCCGGGCCCCGCCCGCGCGCTGACGCTTCCGCGGGCCGACGGCTCGCGCCCACCGCACGCACCGAACCTCACCCCCGCACCCGCCCGTCGGCGGCCCGGCGGCACCCCTTCCCGGTGCGCCCGCCGCTCCCACGGGTCGTGCGGACACCTCTCCGCCACGTTCTCCCTGTGAGGTGCCGACCATGCCGCAGACCGTTCTCTACCACTTCCTGACCGAGGTCCCCGAGGCCGCCGCGATCTGGTCGGCCCTGCTCGTGCTCGCCCTCGGCGTGCTCGCCGTGCTGGTCGCCCGCCCGGAACGGGACGGCGTCGCCGATCCGGCTCCCGACCCCGCGGCCGAGGAGGCCGCCCGCCGGGCCGACCTGCGCCGGTACGCCGACGAGGTGGCGGTGGCCGCCGCCGGAGCCGCCCAGACCGCCCGCCGGCGGCGGGAGCAGTGGCTGACCGCCCAGGACGAGGCCGACCGGGCCTGGCGGGCGTACGACGAGGCCGAGGGGGCCGCCCGCCGCTTCGCCGGCGCCGCCGCCCTGCCCGCGCCGCACACCCCGCGCACGCCGGCCGAGTACGCGGCCCGGGAGCGCTGGCTGCACCATGCCGCGATGGCGGCGCACTGGCGGGGCGAGCTGACCGCCCGGCAACTCGCCGACGTGCTGGCCCACCGCAACGGGTGGGACCCGCGCCGGCACCCGGCCGAGCAGGAGATCGTCCTGGCCCGGGCGGTACGCGAGGGCCGCCGGGCCGGCTGGGCGGCGGCCGCCGAGCGGGAGCGGCGAGCCTGGCGGGACGCCGAACTGGCCGCCGAGGCGGCCCGCCCCCTGGCCGCCGAGGCGTACGCGGCCACCGCCGCGCTCCGGCCCGCCGACGGCGCCACAGCACCGGTGGCGGGGCGGGACGACGCGACCGTGCGGATCCCGGTCCCGGCGCCGGCCACCGTCTCCGGTGCGCGCTGGCGCCCCGCCCGGGTCGGCTGACCCGTGATTTGCGGGCCTCGGGGATCCGGCCGCCGGTCCCCTGGCGGGCCGCTGCGGCGGCGCGTGCCCCCCGGGGCGATACCCGCATGCGCGGGAGAGTGGGTCACGCCGGCTCGGGGAGGTGGCCGCGTCCGCGCGGCCGGGATGCCAGGCGCCGAGCTGGAGCTGCGCCGCCCGCGCGCGACCGGCGGGGCGGAGTCGACCGAATTGTTACCCGAATTCGGTGAGCCCGGTCACCCCTCCGGCGGAAACGGTCATCGGGGTCAGGTCGGGCGATCGCCCCCCGCAATTCCGGGACGCCCGCGACCGGATGTCCGCTTTTCGCCGCGCGGTCCCGAGGTAACTGCTCGTCCCATTGAGTAGGGTCAGTGATCGCCTGTTCCGATATCCGTAGTGGTGCACGAGGTTTACGCAGGTGGGAGCGCTTGGCAGCCGGAGTACCCACCGGTAGTGTCGGCCCGTCCGGAGCGGTTTTCGATCGCAAGTGGCGACGCCGCGCCGACCCGCCTAATCGTGCTTCTCGCGAACCGGGGACCCACAGCAACACCGGGGTGAATCCGCGTGCCACGGCCCGCGGTAGGGCGTACTTCCCGCCCGAATCCGTCAGCTAACCCGGTCGGCGGCCACGGAAGGAGTGCCATTCCTCGTGCTCACCACCCCCCGCTCGTCCCCCCGCCTCCACGGCCTCGCGGTG
>NZ_JBSSLX010000137.1:0-15884 GCF_053890995.1 Micromonospora sp. I033
CGCCTCCCGCGACACCGGCCCGGCCCGCGCCTGACCTCCCGTCCTTGATCGACTCCAGATCGGCGACGTGGGGGCCTTCCGACGGGCCCGACACCGCCACGTCGGCGAGCCGGCGACCGCGCGATGGTTCGGTCGGGGCCGAAGGGTTCCGGCAATACGGTCGGGTGATGAGTTGGCCGATGATCTCGCCTCCCCCTGACACGCCCCCGTGCGGGCCACCGGTGCCGGTCGACGGCGGTTGGGTGGTCACCCGGCACGCCGACGTGCTCGCCGTGCTGACCGATACCCGGTACGTGGTGCCGGTCGCGCCCGGCGGGCCGCCCGGCACCCTGGCCTGGCTGCGGGGCACGGTCAGCCGGTTCAGCGCCCCGGACCGGCATCCCGCCCGGCGCGCCCTCGGCGTGGCCGCGCTCCGCGATCTCGACCCGGACGAGCTGCGCGACGCGGCCGCCCGGCTGACCGGAGCGGCGCTGGACCGACTCGCCGCCGAACCGGCCGCCAGCGATCGCGGTGCCGGCGCGGGGAAGCGCGGTCGGGGCGTCGACCCGGTCGGGTCGGACGGCCCGGTGGCCGGGCCCGCAGCGGTTCCGGTGGAGGTGATGGGCCGGCTGGCGCGGCGCGTACCGGTGGAGGTGCTGGCGGCGCGGCTCGGCCTGGCGGACCCGGCGGCGGCCGTGCCGGCGGTGACCGCGGTGGCCGCCGCCTACCATCCGGGCGCGGACCCGGCGGCGGTGGCGCGTGCCGACCGGGCGGTGGCCGCGCTGCTGGCGATGTCGCCGCCGGTCCCGGCCGAGGCCGCCGCGAACCGGATCGGGCTGCTGGTGCAGGCCGCCGACGCCACCGCGGGGTTGATCGGCGCCGCCGTTCGGCACGGGCTGACCGCGCCGGCCGCGCTCGGCACCGCCGACCTGCTGGCCGAGGTGCTGCGCCTGGACCCGCCGGTGCGCGCCACCCGCCGGGTCGCCACCGGCGCGCTGCGCCTGGGCGGCCGGGAGATCGGTCCGGACGCACCGCTGCTGCTCCGGTTCGACGCGGCCAACCGGGACCCGGCCGTCCACCCGGACCCGGACCTGTTCCGACCCGGCCGGGGCGGCGATCCCGGCCACCCCGGTGGCGTGCTGACCTTCGGCGCGGGGCCCCGGGGTTGCCCGGGGGAGCGGCACGCCCTCGCCCTCGCCGCCGGCGCGGTCGAGGTGCTGCGCGATCGTTGCCGGCCCGCCGGAACGCCCCCGCGCTACGCCCCGCACCCCACCCTGCGTGTCCCGACCAGCCTCGAGGTGATGTTCCGATGACCGACCGCGCCGCGACCTTCCACGCCCTGCACCGCCCGGGCCGGCCGCTGCTGCTGCCCAACGCCTGGGACCACGCGTCCGCGGCGGCGCTCGCCGCCCGGGGTCACCCGGCCGTCGGCACCACCAGCCTCGGGGTGGCCGCGGCCGCCGGCAAGCCGGACGGGACCGGGGCGACCCGTGGCGACACCCTCGACCTGGCCCGCCGGCTGCGGGACGTGCCGGTGCTGCTCACCGTGGACATCGAGGACGGCTTCAGCGACGACCCCGCGGCGGTGGCCCGGTACGTCGCCGAGCTGGCCGCGCTCGGCGTGGTCGGGGTGAACCTGGAGGACGGGCGCCCGGACGGCACGCTCGCGCCGGTGGAGCTCGCCGCCGCCAAGATCGCCGCGGTGCGGGCGGCCGTGCCCGGGCTGTTCGTCAACGCCCGCACCGACGCCTGGTGGCTGGGCGTGCCCGACCCGCTGCCGGCGGCGCTGGACCGGGCGGGGGCCTACCGGGCGGCGGGCGCGGACGGGTTGTTCGTCCCGGGGGCGCCGGACGACACGGTCGGGTTGCTGGTGGCCGAGGTGGGGCTGCCGCTGAACGTGCTGCACCGGCCGGGCGGCCCCGACCTGGCCGCGCTGGGCCGGCTCGGAGTGGCCCGGGTCAGCACCGGCTCGCTGCTGTTCCGCGCCGCCCTCGGCGCGGCGCTGCACCTGGCCGATGCGGTGGCCGCGGGCCACGACGCCGGCCTGCCGACGGCACCGGGCTACGCCTGGGTGCAGGACCTCGCGGCGGGATGAGGCACCTAAGGAGGGAATAGGAGGATTGTTCGGGGGGCTGCCGATCCTGGTGATTACGGTGTGTTCAGGTTCGATCACGCCGTGTCCTGCCCGGAGAGGGGCCGACCATGCGAGTGCCCAGCCGAAGCCCCGGCCACCAGCCCGGTCCCGCCGTCGCGTCCGCCAGGTGCTGCTCGACCAGCGGCTCCGCGAGCCGGCCATCGCCGCCGTCCTCGACGCCACCCCGCAGGGGTTCGTGGGCGCCCGGGAGACGCTGCTGCTGGAGATGGCCCGCTACCAGCCCAACGCCCGCAGCTCGGCGCACGACCTCACCGCGCTGGTCCGGATCTACCTGCTCTCCCGGATCGACGTCATGTGGTGGCGGGAGAGCGGGACCTTCCTCACCGACGGCCAGGTCGACACCAGCACCGACCTGGTCGACCTGGAGTGGCTGCGCCGGCGCGGGCTGCTCGCCTTCCGCTACCACGAGCAGCCCGCCACCGTTCTCGGTCGTGGGCTGCGGGCGGTCCACCGGCGGCTGCGCCCGGACGCCACCCCGCGCACCGCCGGGTTGCGCTTCCGCCGGGCCCGGCGGGAGGTGGTCGCGCTGCTCAACGACGTGGGCCGGGAGTTCGCCGCGGCCACCCGGCCGGGCACCCCGCCGCTCTGGGTGACCAGCCTGGCCCGCAGCGCCGAGCACCAGTACCGGCTGCGCCGCCTCGGCTACGCCGCCATGGTGCCCAGCGGGCACTGCCTCGGCTGGGCGGCGGACGTGGAGCTGGCCTGGTACGGGCGGTTCGGTGCCCGGGACGTCCTCGCCGACCTGCTGCTGGCCCGCCAGGACGCCGGCGAGATCAACGTGGTCGACGAGGGCCAGGCCTGGCACCTCTGCCTCGCGCCCGCCGCGCGCCACCGGTTCCGGCGGGCCTACGAGGCCGAGATGGGGGTCTGAGCCGGTGTGCGGCATCGCGGTGAGCCTCGGCCCCGAGGCGGACCCGGCCACCTTCCGGCGGATGCTGGCCGTCCTCGCCCCGCGCGGCGAGGTGACCGAGACCCGGCAGGAGAACGGCCTGCTCACCGGCGTACGGCGGTTGCGGGTGGTGGACCGCGAGCGGGCGGTGCAGCCGTGGGTCTCGCCCGACGGGCGGCACGTGCTCTGCTACAACGGCGAGGTCTTCAACCACCACGAGCTGCGCGCGGAGCTGACGCGGCTCGGGTACGAGTTCCGCACCGCCGGTGACACCGAGGTGGTGCTCGCCGCCTTCCGGCAGTGGGGCGAGCAGGCGGTGCGCCGGCTGCGCGGCGAGTACGCCTTCGTGGTGGTGGAGCGGGCCACCGGCCGGGCGTACCTGGCCCGGGACCCGCTCGGGGTGAAGCCGCTCTACTGGTCCCGCGGCCCGGGTTGCCTGCACCTCGCCTCTGAGGTGAAGGCGCTGGTCGGGCACGGCGCGCCGGTCAGCGAGGTGCCGCCGGGGCACCACGGCTGGGCCGAGCCCGACGGGCCGGTCCGGCTGCGCCCGTACGTCGACCTGCTCACCCTCGGCGCCGGGCTGCCGGTGATCGACGACCCGGACGAGGCCGCCCTGCTCGTCCGGGTCGCGCTCACCGACAGCATCCGGGCCCGGCTGGACACCGACCTCACCGTCGGGGTCGTGCTCTCCGGCGGCCTGGACAGCTCGCTGGCCCTGCTGCACGCCCGGCACCTGCACCCGGACTGCGTGGCGGTCACGGTCGGCGTGCCGGACAGCCCGGACGTGGCGTACGCCCGGCGGCTCGCGGCCGACCTGGGCGTGCCGCACGAGGTGGTCGAGCTGCGCCCGCGGGACATCCGGCTGGCCGACGTGCGCGAGGCGATCCGGATCTCCGAGCTGACCGAGTACGGCGACATCATCAACGCGGTGGTCTCGGTGCCGATCTTCCGGCGGCTGCGCGAGCTGGGCGTCAAGGTGGTGCTCACCGGCGACGGCTCGGACGAGCTGTTCGGCGGCTACCCGATGTACCACAAGGTCGGCCCGGAGCGGTCCCGCCGGCTCGTCCTCCACAAGATCCGCAACCTGTGCCGGACGGAGCTGCAGCGGGTGGACCGGACCAGCATGGGCCACGGCGTGGAGGCCCGGGTGCCCTTCCTCGACCTCAGCGTGGTCGAGTTGGCGATGCGGCTGCCGCCGGACCTGAAGCTGCGCGACGGGCAGGAGAAGTGGATCGTCCGGCGGGCCTTCGCCGACCTGCTGCCCGACTACGTCCGGCGGCGGCCGAAGAACCCGATGTCCTACTCCTCGGGGCTGCACGAGCGGGCCCGGCTCTACAAGCCGCTCTTCGCCCGGCTGCACCGCTCCTTCGGCTACCAGTTGCTCGAACCCGTCCGGCGCGACTTCGACAGCGTGCTCACCCGGTGCGGAAACGACCTGGACCGGGCCATCGCCGACGGGCTGGCCCGCCCGGACTACACCGTCCTGGAGCACGCCCGGGACCTGGTCGGCGCGGCGAAGTGGAACGCCGTGCCGGTGGTCCGGCGGCTGGTCGGCCCGCGCGCCGTGCGTCGCGTCGCGTCCCGCCCGTGACCCCGCCGCTTGACTCTGACACCGTGTCAGGGGCGAGCGTGAGGGGGCCATGTTCACCATCGGAGAATTCGCCGCACTCGGTCGGGTGTCGGTCCGGATGCTGCGCCACTACGACGGCATCGGGCTGCTCCGCCCGGCCGCCGTCGATCCGCACACCGGCTACCGGTACTACCGGGCGGAGCAGCTCGGCCGGCTGAACCGGGTGGTCGCCCTGAAGGACCTGGGCCTCACCCTGGACCAGGTCCGGGCGATCCTCGACGACCGGCTGGACGTCGCCGAGCTGCGCGGCATGCTGCGGCTGCGCCGTGCCCAGCTCGCGGCGCAGCTCGCCGCCGACACCGCCCGGCTGGCCGCGGTCGAGGCGAGACTCCGGATGCTCGATGCGGAGGGACGCATGACCACCGAGGACGTCGTACTCAAGGAGATCCCGGCGGTGCGGATCGCGGAGCTGACCGCGGTCGCCGCCGGCTACCAGCCACCGGACATCGGCCCGGTGATCCAGCCGCTCTACCCGGAGCTGTTCCGCCGCCTGGAGGTCGCGGGGGTCCGGCCCGGCGGACCGCCCATCGCCTGGTACGAGCCGGAGCGCGAGGGGGAGGCGGTGGTCGTGCACGCCGGGGTCACCGTGGGCGTCGAACCGGCGGCCGCCGCGGACGTGGCCGTGGTGGACCTGCCGGCCGTGCCGACCGCCGCCACGCTGGTGCACCACGGCCCCATGGACGAGGTGGAGACCAGCATGGGGGTGCTGGCCCGGTGGATCGAGGAGAACGGCTGGCGGGCCGAGGGCTACGCCCGGGAGGTCTACCTGGACTACTGCCCGGACGCGACCGGGAAGGGCGTCACCGAGCTGCAGATCCCGGTCTCCCGGCGCTGAGCGGTTCGGCCGGGCCGCCCGCGCGGGCGGCCCGGCCGGGCACGCGAGGTCCGATGGCCGCCAGCCACGAGCCGCGCCGCGAGCCAGGCTGGACGGCATGACGACGACGCGCACGAGGTACGTGATCCGGCCCCTGCCCGCCGAGGTGCTGGCCGAGGTGCGGCGCACCGGCCGCGACGCCTCCGGCCAGCCGCCCGAGCGGAGCTGCGCCGAGGGGGGTGAGCCGCTGCGCTGCTGCCTCCGCGACGCCACCCCGGGCGAGCCGCTGCTGCTCTTCGGGTACGCCCCGGCACTGCCGCCCGGCCCGTACCGGGAGGTGGGGCCGATCTTCGCGCACGCGGTCGACTGCCCCGGCCCGGCGCACGTGACCGGGTACCCGGCCGACTGGCGGGGGCGCCCCCAGGTGCTGCGGGCGTACGACCGGCGGGGCCGGATCGTCGGCGGCCGGTGGCACGACGGCGACGACCCGGAGGCGGTCGTGGCCGAGCTGCTGGCCGACCCGGCGGTGGACCGCCTGCACAGCCGCAACGTGGTGTACGGCTGCTGGATGTTCGAGGTGGCCCGCGACTGAGCCGGGCGTGACCGGCGGCGGCCGGGGTATCAGCCCGACATGACCGGACTGGACGCGATCGTGGTGGGGCAGGTGGCCCGCGACCTCGTGCTGCTGGTGGACGAGGTGCCCGGCCCGTCCGGGACGGCCCCGGTGCGCTGCCGGCGGGAGCTGCTCGGCGGCAAGGGGGCGAACCAGGCCGTCGGGCTGGCCCAGCTCGGCGTCCGGGTCGGGCTGCTCGGCGTGGTCGGCGAGGACGAGGTCGGCGACCGGCTGCTGGGCCGGGCCCGCAGCGACGGCATCGACGTCGCCCCGGTGCTGCGCCGGCCGGACACGCCGAGCGCGCTGATCGTGGACGTGGTGGACGGCCGGGCCCGCTGGCGGTACCTGGAGGACATCCCGGAGGCGACCCTGCTCACCGAGGGGGACGTGACCGCCGCGGCCGAGGTGCTGCGGGCCGCCCGGGCGGTGGTCGTCCAGCTCCAGCAGCCGCTGCCGGCGGCGCTCGCGGCGGCCCGGCACGCCCGCGACGCCGACCGGCTCGTGGTGCTCGACGGGGCGCCCGAGGACCCGGACGGCGCGGCGGAGTTGCTGTCCCGGGCCGACGTGCTGCGGGCCGACGCACGGGAGGCCGGGCTGTTGCTGGGCGGCGATCCCCCGAAGGACGCCGACGCGGGGCTGCGCGCCGGCCGGGACCTGGCCGCCCGGGGGCCGGCGCTGGTCGCGATCGAGGTGGCGGGGGAGGGCAACGCCTTCGTCTGGCCCGGCGGGGAACTCTTCGTGCCGCTGAGCGAGACGCCCACGGTGGACAGCACCGGTGCCGGGGACGCCTTCGTCGCCGCCGTCACGGCCGGCCTGCTCCGCGACGAGCCGTACCCCCGGCTGGCCCGGTACGCGGTCGCGGCGGCCGGCGCGACCGTGGGCCGTCCCGGCGGGCGGCCCGCCCTCACCCCCGAGGCGATCGAGGCGCAGCTCGCCCGAATCCCCGACCGCTGAGTCCCCGATGGACATCCGTCGCCGCCTCTTCTAGCGTCGCGGGCATGCGGAGGACCCTGCTCGCCACCGGGCTCGCCCTGCTCCTCGTGACCGGCGCGTGCGGGCAGAGCCGCCGGCCCGCCGAGCCGGCCGCTGCCGGCACGCCGACCGCCTCCCGCCAGGACGCCGGCCAGGTCGAGCGGACCCTGTCCAGCCTGCGCCGGGTCGACGACCTGCCGTTGTACGAGATGACCTACGTGGGTGACTACGACCCGACCGTCGGCGTCGCGGGCACCCCGCAGGCCACCCCGTTCGGCTGCTCGCTCTTCGCCGCCCGCGGCGACCGGAGCGGGCCGATGTTCGCCCGCAACTTCGACTGGGACGCCAACCCGGCGCTGGTGCTGCGCACCGACCCGCCGGACGGGTACGCCTCGATCTCCCTGGTGGACATCTCCTACCTGGGGGTCACCGCCGACCCGACCGGGGACCGCCGGCTGCTGAACGCGCCGCTGCTGCCCTTCGACGGGATGAACGAGCGGGGCCTGGCCGTCGGGCTGGCCGCCGACGACGGCGCGACGGCGGAGCCGGTGCCCGGCCGGCCCACCGTCGGCTCGGTGCGCGTCCTGCGCCTGGTGCTCGACTCCGCCGCCACGGTGGACGAGGCGATCGCCGTGTTCGGGCGCTACAACCTGGACTTCGACGGCGGCCCGCCGCTGCACTACCTGATCGCCGACGCCACCGGCGCGTCCGCCGTGATCGAGTTCGTGGACGGCGCGATGCGGGCCGAGAAGGGGCGCGGCGCCTGGCAGGCGCTGACCAACGTGCCGGCCGTCGGGGTGGCCGACCGGGACCTGCGCAACGACCACCGGTACGGGGTGCTTGCCGAAGGGCTGGACCGGGCCGGCGGGGCGGTGGACGCCCCGGCCGCGCTGCGCCTGCTCGACGCCGTGCGGCAGGCGCACACCCGCTGGTCGGTGACGTACGGGCTGCGCACCGGCGAGGTGCGGCTGGTCACCGCGGGCGGCGGCGAACGCGGCTACCGGCTGCCGATGAGCTGAGCCGGGCCCGACCCCCGCCAAGGGGCCGGACCCGGCCGGCGGGTCACGAGGTCAGGGTCACCAGCTCAGGTAGCCCGTCTGGGTCTGCACGTTCAGCTCGGGCACCTGGATCAGGCGTGCCACCCAGGTGCGCGGGTCGCGCAGCTCCAGCACGTCCAGGCCCTTCTGGATGTCGCTGGAGTAGATGTGGCCGTTGTACCAGTAGGCCGACCAGGAACCGCCGGTGCGCAGCACCTCCGGGTCCAGCGGGCCCCGCTCCCAGAAGGCGATCTCCTCGGGGTGGCGGGAGTCGGTGAAGTCCCAGACCGAGATGCCGCCCTGGTACCAGGCCTGGACCATGATGTCCCGGCCGGGCACCGGCACCAGCGAGCCGTTGTGCGCCACGCAGTTCTCGGTGTCGGCGTTGGCCCGGGGGATCTTGTAGTAGCTGCGGAACTCCAGCCGGCGGTCGTCGCCGCGGCCGGCGATGTCGTAGATGGCGTCCGCGCCGCGGTTCGGCCCGGTGGCCTCGTTGCAGGTCGCCGCGCCGCCCCCGCCCAGCTCGTCGGTGAACACCACCTTGGTGCCGGAGTTGTTGAAGGTCGCCGAATGCCAGAAGGCGAAGTTCTCGGTGTCCCGGACCTGCTCGATGACCCGCGGCGCCTCCCGGTCGGCGATGTCCAGCAGGATGCCGTCGCCCATGCAGGCGCCGGCGGCCAGGTCCTTCGCCGGGTACGCGGTGATGTCGTGGCAGCCGCTGGTGGCCGACTTCTCCCGCGGGATGCCCGGGTAGCCGCCGTCCGGGAAGAGGTTCGGGGTGGCGACCACGGCGGCGTCGGTCGGCGACCGCAGCGGCACCTTGACGATGGAGATCGAGTCGTGCGGCGGCGGGCAGCCCACGTAGGTGTCCGACGGCCCGTACGAGGAGACGTAGAGGTAGACCGTCCGGCGGTCCTTGGCGGGCACCAGCGTGTGGGTGTGCGAACCGCAGGCGGTCTGCACCGACTTCACGTAACGCGGGCTGCGCTTGTCGCTGATGTCGAAGATCTTGATGCCCTCCCACCGGGTCTGGGTCCGGTCCACCGGGAGGCTGGCACAGGAGTCGTCGCCGCGCGGCGCGTCGGTGGAGAGGAAGAGCAGGTTGCCGTGGACGGACACGTCGTTCTGCGAGCCGGGGCAGAGCACCTGCGACACGATGGTCGGCGCGCTCGGCCGGGAGACGTCGTAGATGACGAAGCCGTCGTAGTTGCCGACGAAGGCGTACCGGCCCTGGAACGCGATGTCGGTGCCGAACGCCGCGGAGGTGTTGAACGGCGCCTGCTTCGGCAGGTTGGCGATCTGGCGCAGGTTGGGGCTGCTGGAGATCTCGTCGACCGCGGGGACGGCGCTGTCCACGGTGGCCGGTGCGGTCCGCGCCCGAGGGATCTCCTGGGCGCTGCTGGGTGGGGCGGTGACGACGCCGGCGAGGAGCAGGCCGGCGGCGGCGAGGCTGACGACCCGGGTTCGGGACGTGCGGATGGCGATCATCGGCGGCACCCTCCGAAAGGGGATGATGATTTTCCACACCTTACCGGCCGATGACACACATCAATGTGACGCCGGTCACATCTAGGCAGGATTGTCTATGGATAGGATCGCTCTCACCTCGACCGGAGGGAGTGTCGTATGACCGGCCGGCAGGGACGCGTCTGGCTCGCCGTCACAGCGCTGGTGCTGCTCCTGGTCGTGGCCGGGCTGGTGCTGACCGGGCGGGGGGACACCCCGCCGGCGGCGGCTCCGGCCACCCCGTCCGCCACCGGCGCCGCGCCGCCGGTCGCCGCCCCGCCGGTCGTCGTGCCCGGCCGCCCGGGGGAGGCCGCGGCCACCCGCGCCGCCCAGGAGGTCCGGGACGCCGCACCACCGCGCTACAACGGCCTCGACGTCTGGTACGTCCGGATGATGATCCCGCACCACCAGCAGGCCGTGGAGATGGCCAGCCTCGCCCCCGACCGGGCCGCCGATCCCCGGGTGCGCGCCGTCGCCGACCGGATCCGGGCCGCCCAGGGGCCCGAGATCGGGGTGCTGCGCGGCTGGCTCGAAGCGCGCGACCTGCCCGCCGAGGTCCCCGGCCACGACCACGGCACGATGCGGGGGATGCAGTCCGCCGACGCGGTGCGGCAACTCGCCGCGGCCCGGGGCGCCGAGTTCGACCGGCTCTTCGTGCGGATGATGACCGCGCACCACGAGGGTGCCGTGGTCATGTCCACCGACCTGCTCAAGGTCGGCACGGACCAGACACTCCAGGAGTTCGCCAACGCGGTCGCCACCGAGCAGTCCGCCGAGATCGCCCGCCTCCGCGAGCTGGTCGGCGCCTGACCTTCCGATCGTGGACAGCTTCCGTTCGCCGCGAACGCCACCTGTCCAAGATCCGTGGTGGCTCACCCGCCGCGGCATCGACGTGCGCGGTGGCCCGTACGCTGGGTGACCGTGGACCGCATCGTCTTCGGGCGCCCGCTGCGCAGCGTCGCGTTCGACGTCGCCGTCTCCGGGCTGGTGGCCCTCTTCGCCGTACTGGGGGTCTTCGCCCAGCCGGGCGGCGCCGCGGCCACCGCCGTCGGGATCGTGATGGCGCTGGTCGTGCTGTTCCGGCGGACCCACCCGTCGGCGGTGGCGGCCGGGGTGGCCGTGCTCGCCCTGCTGCAGGTGGTCGCCGGCTGGGGTCCGCTGGCCTACGACATCGGCGTGCTGATCGCCCTCTACAGCGTGGTCAAGTACGCCGACCGCCTGCGCGACGGGATCCTGGCCGGGATCGTCGCCGCGATCGGCGTGCTGCTCGCCGCCGTCCAGACGCCCGGCCCGGCGCCCTGGTGGGCCGGGGCGATCTACTACGGCCTGGTCACCGGCGCGGTCTGGCTGGTCGGGCTCAACGTGCGGACCCGCCGGCTCTACGTGCTGACCCTGGAGGAGCGGGCGGCCACCCTGGAACGGGAGCGCGAGGCCGAGTCGCGGGCGGCGGTCGCCGAGGAGCGCACCCGGATCGCCCGCGAGCTGCACGACGTGGTCGCGCACAGCATGGCCGTGATGATCGTGCAGGCGGACGGGGTCCGGTTCACCATCGACCGGGACCCGGCCACCGCCCGGGAGGCGGCGAAGGTGGTGGCGGACACCGGCCGGCAGGCGCTGGAGGAGATGCGGCGGCTCGTCGGCGTACTCCGGGAACCGAGCCGGCCGGAGCCGGCGGCCGAGCCCAGGGCCGCTCTCGACGCCGAGCCGGCGCACCGGCGGCCGGCCCTGGTCGAGCTGCCCGACCTGCTGGACCGCTTCCGCGCCGCCGGCCTGCGGATCACCGACACCGCCACCGGCAAGCCGGTCGCCCTGCCGCCCGGCCTGGAACTGACCGTCTACCGGGTGGTGCAGGAGAGCCTGACCAACGCGCTCAAGCACGCCGGGGTGGGCGCGGCGGTCGAGCTGCGCCTCGACTGGTCCGCGGACGCCGTCGTGGTCCGGGCGGTCGACGACGGGCGTGGCCGTCCGGTGGTCCGGCCGGCGCCGTCCGGCGGGCACGGCCTGGTCGGCATGCGCGAACGGGTCGGGGTGTACGACGGCAGCCTCACCGCCGGCCCCACGCTTGGCGGGGGTTGGCGGGTCGAGGCGCGGCTGCCGCTACCGTCGACGCCGGGCACCGAGGAAGGAAAGGCGGCGGCATGACCGTCCGGGTGGTGATCGTGGACGACCAGGCGCTGGTGCGCGCCGGGTTCCGCATGGTGCTCGACTCCCAACCCGACCTCGCGGTGGTCGGCGAGGCGATCGACGGCGCGGACGCGCTGCGGGTGCTGGACCGGGTCGAGGCCGACGTGGTGGTGATGGACCTGCGGATGCCCACCATGGACGGCGTGGAGGCGACGAAGCGCATCTGTGCCCGGCCGGCCGGGAGCCGCCCCCGGGTGCTGGTGCTCACCACCTTCGACACCGAGGCCGACGCGTTCGCCGCGCTGCGCGCCGGGGCCAGCGGCTTCCTGCTCAAGAACGTCCCGCCGGAGGAACTGCTCGCCGCGATCCGCGTGGTCGCCGAGGGCGACTCGGTGGTGGCCCCGTCGGTCACCCGGCGGCTGCTGGACCGGTTCGCCGGCCAGCTCGGCCCGGGACCGGCCGAGGACCCGCGGCTGGCCCAGCTCACCGAGCGGGAGCGGGAGGTGCTGCTGCTCGTCGCGCAGGGGCTGTCCAACGCCGAGATCGCCGCCCGGGTGCACGTCGCCGAGGCGACGGTGAAGACACACGTCGGCCGGATCCTCGCCAAGCTCCAGCTCAGGGACCGGGTCCAGGCCGTGGTGCTGGCGTACGAGAGCGGGCTGGTCACCCCCGGCGGCTGACCCGGCGTACGACCTGGGTCGTACGGGTCCACCCGGTCGGGGACGACCACCGGCGTACCGAGGTCGAGCGCGCAGGTGGAGATCATCGGCGGGGTGCCGCGCATAGCGTCGGAAGGGTCAGATGACCCTGTCCGACAGGAGCACCACGTTGTCCGCAACCCCGATCACCGGCGTCGCCGTCACCGCCCGTGAGCTGCGCAAGGAGTACGGCTCAGGGCTGTCCCGGGTCGTCGCCCTCGACGGCGTCGACCTCGACCTGACCGCCGCCCGGTTCACCGCCGTGATGGGGCCGTCCGGCTCCGGCAAGTCCACCCTGCTGCACTGCCTCGCCGGCCTGGACCGGCCGTCGGCCGGCACGGTGCGCATCGGCGACGCCGACCTGGCGCGGCTCGACGACCGCCGGCTGACCCGGCTGCGCCGGGACCGGATCGGCTTCGTCTTCCAGAAGTTCAACCTGCTGCCCACCCTCACCGCCGAGGAGAACATCGTGCTGCCGCTGGCCATCGCCGGCCGGCGGCCCGACCCGGAGTGGCTGCGGCGGGTGGTGGCCGCCGTCGGCCTCACCGACCGCCTCCGGCACCGGCCCGCCGAACTCTCCGGCGGTCAGCAGCAGCGGGTCGCCGTGGCCCGGGCCCTGGTCACCCGACCGTGGGTGATCTTCGCGGACGAACCCACCGGCAACCTGGACTCCCGCTCCGGCGCGGAGGTGCTGCGGCTGCTCCGCGAGGCGGTGGACACGCTCGGCCAGACCGTCGTCATGGTGACCCACGACCCGAAGGCGGCCGCCCACGCCGACCGTGTGGTCTTCCTCGCCGACGGACGGCTGGTCGAGGAACTGCACACCCCGACCGCCGGACAGGTCCTCGACGCGCTCACCCGGCTCGAGGCCGGTGCGCCGCTGGTGGGGCGGTGACCGGCATGCTGCGGCTGACCCTGCGCCAGGTCCGCGCCGACGGGCTGCGCCTGCTGCTCTCCTCGCTGGCGATCGTCCTCGGCGTCGCCTTCGTCGCCGGCACCCTGATGCTCACCGACGGCATGCGCGCCGGGGCGTACGAGCGGGCCGGCGCCTTCGACCGGCACACCGACCTGGCCGCGTACGCCGGCACCGCGCCGCTGCCGCCGACCCTGGTCGACCGGGTGCGCGCGGTCGACGGGGTGGCCGCCGCCGAGGGGGAGCTCACCGGCACCGCCGGAGTGGTGGGCGCCGACGGGCGGCCGGTGCTCGGCTACGCCGTGCTCGCCGCGATCCCCACCGACCCGGCCCTCCAGTCGTACGACGTGGTCGCCGGTCGGCTGCCGCAGCGCGCCGGTGAGCTGGTGCTCGACGAGGAGACGGTCGCCGACCAGCGCTTCGCCCTGGGCGCCCCGGTGCGGGTCGGCGGGAACGGCGGCCCGGCCCGGCCGTACACCCTGGTCGGCGCCGTCGACGTGGCCGGCAGCTCGCGGGACGTCGGTGGCCCGTTCATCGGCCTGGCCGGCGCGGACGCGCTGGCCGTGAGCGGCGAGCGCGGCTACGGCCGGATCATGGTGGCAGCGCGGCCCGGGGTGGACCGGGCGGCGCTCGCCGACCGGGTCCGCGCGGCGGTCGGGCCCGGGGTCGCGGTCCGCGACCGCGCGGCGATCCTGGACGGGGCCGTCGCGGACGCGGTCCGCGACCGGCGGCAGTTCGAGCTGTTCCTGGGCACCTTCGCCGCGGTGGCGGTGCTTGTCGCCGGCTTCGTGATCGCCAACACCTTCGCCATCGTGCTGGCCCAGCGGTCCCGGCGAACCGCGCTGCTGCGGCTGGTGGGGGTCACCCGGGGGCAGGTCTACCGGGCCACCCTCGGCGAGGCGGCGCTGACCGGGCTGCTCGCCTCGGCGGTCGGGGTGCTGGCCGGGGTGGGGCTCGCCGCGGGCCTCGGCGCGCTGCTGTCCACCGTCGACGCGCCGGTCGGCGGGCCGGTCACCGTGACCGCCCGTACCGTGCTGTCCTCCCTCGGCCTCGGCACGCTGCTGACCGTGGTGGCCGCCGCGGTGCCGGCGTGGCAGGGCACCCGGGTCGCGCCGGTGGCCGCGCTGACCGACGCCGCCGTGCAGCCCGCCCGGCGGGCCGGCCGGATCCGGCTCGCGGCCGGCGCGCTGGTCCTCGCCGCCGGGGTGGCCGCCCTGGTCGGGGCCGGGAGCACCGGCCAGGTGCCGCTGGTTGCCGCGGGCGGCGTGCTGGCCTTCCTGGGCATCGTGCTGTTCGGCCCGGTGCTGGTGCCGGCGCTGGTGCGGGTGCTCGGCCTGCCGGCCCGCCGGCTGATCGGCGTCCCGGCCGGGCTCGCCGTGGCGAACGCCGTACGCAACCCGCGCCGGGTGGCGGCCACCGCCACCGCCATGGTCATCGGGATCGGCCTGGTCTCCGCGTTCGTGGTCGGCGCGGGCAGCGCGAAGGCCGGCATCGAGCGCGCCGTCGACGCCCGGATCGGGGTGGACTTCGTGGTCACGGGGATCGGCGGGGACCTGCCGGCGCCGCTGGCCGCCGAGCTGGCCGCCCGGCCCGAGCTGGGCGTGGTGCACGAGCAGCGCAGCCGGGTGGTCGACGGGGTCGAGGTGCGCGCCGCCCACCCGGCGCTGATCCGGCGGGCGCTGTCCGCCGTGGACGCCGGTGATCCGGCCGGCCTGGGCCCGGGCGCGGTGCTGGTGCACCGCGAGCTGGCCGCCGCCCGCGGCTGGTCGGTCGGCAGCACGGTCCCGCTCGCCGGTGGGTCGTTCCGGGTGGCCGCCGTGGTCGCCGACGACGAGCCGGCACCGGCCGGCAGCCGGGTGCCCGCCGGTCACGTGGTGGACGTCGTCGACGCCGACTTCACCCGCCTCTTCCCGGCCGAGCGCGGCCACCTGGCCGAGGTGGACCCCGCCGACGGGGTCTCCGCCGACGCCGCCCGGGCCGCCGTCGAGTCGGTGCTCGGCAACTATCCGACGGTCAACCTGCTGGACCAGGCCGCCTACAAGAAGATGCTCACCGGCACCGTGGACCTGGTGCTCGGCTTCGTCACCGCGCTGCTCGGCCTGGCCGTGGTGATCGCGCTGGTCGGCGTGGCGAACACGCTCACCCTGTCGGTCGTGGAGCGGACCCGGGAGAACGCGGTGCTGCGCGCGGTCGGCCTGAGCCGCGGCGGGATGCGGGCGCTGCTCGCCGTCGAGGCGGTGCTCACCGCGCTGGTCGGCACGCTGCTCGGCATCGCGCTGGGCACCGGGGTGGCGGCGGGCGGGATGGCCGTGCTGGCCCGGATCGGCGGGGACTTCACCCTGGTCCTGCCCTGGGGGCGGCTCGGCCTGATCGTCGCGGTGGCGGTGGTCGCCGCGCTGGCCGCCTCGGTGCTGCCGGCCCGCCGGGCGCTGTCCCGGCCGGTGGTGGCGGCTCTCGGCGCGGAGTGACCGCCGGTCGCCCGGGACGCGTCGAGCCGGCCCGGCGAGAGGAGCGGGGCCGCACGGGACCCCGGTCTTACTCCTCTGCCCGACCC
>NZ_JBSSLX010000138.1:0-15813 GCF_053890995.1 Micromonospora sp. I033
CTGCACGCCGTGGACCAGCCCGACCCGACCGACCGGGGCTTCCTCTCACCCGTCGCCACCGGCGACGACGGGGGCAGCCGGCTGGCCGAGGCGCTGCGCGCGCAGGGCGTGCCGATCCGCCGCGCGACCGACACGCGGCAGGCGCTGCGGGCCGCCGCAGAAGGTCCGAGCACCCTCTTCGTGCCCGCCCCCGAGCTGGTGCACCCGGACACCCTGGCCGCGCTGACCGTGCTGCCCGGCGGCAGCCGGCTGGTGCTGGTCGAGCCGTCCCGCCGGGTGCTGGCCGGCCTGGCCCTGCCGCTGGAACCGACCGACCGCCGGTGGGCCACCCGGGCCGTGCCGCCCGACGCCGACGGCGCGCCGTGCCGGCTGCCCGAGGCGCTCCGCGCCGGCACCGCCGCCGTCGACCACCAGCGGTACGCCGGACCGTCCGGCGTGGACCGGTGCTACGCGGGCGCGCTGCGCCGGATCTCCTGGGGCGCCGAGGTCGTGGTGATCGGGGCCAGCGACCCGTTCCGCAACGACCGGATCGACGAGTGGGGCAACCGGGCCCTCGCCACCGGCCTGCTCGGCGGCGGCCGCCCGCTGGTCTGGCTCGACCTGCCGGGCCCCGCGCCGGGCCCGACGGGGCCGAGCTGGTCGCCGACCCCGGACGACGGCGGGAGCCCGCTGCCGCGGCGCACCGGCGGCCGCACGGACGACCGGGCGGACCCGCCGCCGAACTGGCACAACCCGCTCTGGGACGCCTTCCCGCCCTGGTTCTGGGCGGTGCTGGCGCAGCTCGCCGTGGCCGGGCTGTTGCTGGTGCTCTGGCGGGCCCGCCGGCTCGGCCCGCCCGTGGCGGAGCCGCTGCCGGTGACCGTCCGCTCCGCCGAGACGGTGCTCGGCCGGGCCCGGCTCTACCGCCGGGCCGGCGCACGGGACACCGCCGCCGAGACACTGCGCGCCGCCGCGCTGGACCGGCTGCTGACCCGGCTCAACCTGCCCCCGGACGCACCGCCCGACGAGGTGGCCGCCCGGGTCGCCGAGCACGCCGGGGCCGACCCGGAGCGGGTGGCCGAGCTGCTGCACGGCGCCGCCCCGGAGGACGACCGGGAGCTGCTGGAGCTGGCCCGCGACCTGGACGCCCTGACCCGTACCCTGGCCCCTCATCCGACCGAAGGAGATCCCCGGTGACCGGACCCGTCATCGCCGCCGCGCAACCCGACGCCCGCGCCGCCCTGCACCGGCTGCGGGCCGAGGTGGCCAAGGCCGTCGTCGGGCAGGACGCCGTGGTCACCGGCCTGGTCATCGCGCTGCTCTGCCGGGGGCACGTGCTGCTGGAGGGCGTGCCCGGGGTGGCCAAGACCCTGCTGGTGCGGACCGTGGCCAGCGCGCTGGACCTGGAGTCCAAGCGGGTGCAGTTCACCCCCGACCTGATGCCCGGCGACGTCACCGGGTCGCTGATCTTCGATCCGCGCACCGCCGCCTTCACCTTCCGGGAGGGCCCGGTCTTCACCAACCTGCTCCTCGCCGACGAGATCAACCGCACCCCGCCGAAGACCCAGTCGGCGCTGCTGGAGGTCATGGAGGAGCGGCAGGTCTCCGTCGAGGGCGAGCGTCGCCCGCTGCCCGACCCGTTCATCGTGGCGGCCACCCAGAACCCCGTCGAGTACGAGGGCACCTACCCGCTGCCCGAGGCGCAGCTGGACCGTTTCCTGCTCAAGCTGACCGTGCCGCTGCCCGGCCGGGACGAGGAACTGGGCGTGCTCCGCGCCCACCACGCCGGCTTCGACCCGCGCGACCTGCGCGCCGCCGGCGTACGCCCGGTGGCCACCGCGGCCGACCTGGCCGCCGCCCGGGCTGCGGTGCACGCGGTGCACGTGGCCGAGCCGGTGCTCGGCTACATCGTGGACCTGTGCCGGGCCACCCGGGTCGCCCCGGCGCTGGAGCTGGGTGCCTCGCCCCGGGGCGCCACCGCCCTGCTGGCCACCGCCAAGGCGTGGTCCTGGCTGGCCGGCCGCGACCACGTCACCCCGGACGACGTGAAGGCGGTCGCCCGGCCCACCCTGCGGCACCGGCTCCGGCCGCGCCCGGAGGTGGAGCTGGAGGGTGTGACCGTCGACGCCGTGCTGGACGCGGTGCTGGCCACCGTGCCGACGCCCCGATGACCTGGCGGGCGGGTCTGCTGCTCGCGGCGAGCGCGGCGACCCTGCCGGCCTGGCCGGCGCCCTTCGTCGGCGTCGCCGTCCTGACCGCGGCGGTGCTGCTGCTGGTCGCCCTCGACTGGACCCTCGCGGCGCCGCTGCACGGGCTCACCGCCACCCGCGCGGGCGACCGGGCGGTCCGGCTCGGCGGCACCGCCACGGTCACCCTGCGCCTGGCCAACGCCTCTGCCCGCACGCTGCGCGCCCAGGTGCGCGACGCCTGGGTGCCGTCGGCCGGGGCGCGGCCCGACGTCCCCGCCGGGCGGGTGCTCACCGTCGCACCGGGTGGGGCCGTCACCCTGCCGGTCCGGCTCAACCCGGCCCGGCGCGGCGACCGGCCCGCGGTGGCGCTGACCGTACGCTCCCTCGGGCCGCTGCGGCTGGCGTTCCGGCAGCGCGCCGGCCACCCCGCCACACCACCGTGGACGCTGCGCGTGCTGCCCCGCTTCGACTCCCGGCGGCACCTGCCGGAGAAGCTGGCCCGGCTGCGGGTGATCGACGGTGTCCAGGTGACTCGGGGGCGTGGGCACGGCACCGAGTTCGACACCCTCCGCGAGTACGTGGTGGGCGACGACGTCCGCTCGATCGACTGGCGGGCCAGCGCCCGCCGCTCCGACGTGCTGGTGCGCACCTGGCGGCCGGAGCGGGACCGGCGGCTGGTGTGTGTGCTGGACACCGGCCGCACCTCGGCGGTCCGGCTCGGCGACGAGCCCCGGCTGGACACCGCGATCGACGCGGCCCTGCTGCTCACCGCGCTCGCCGCCCGGGCCGGCGACCGGGTCGACCTGCTCGCCGCCGACACGGCGGTCCGGGCCCGGGTGACCGGCAGCGGCCGGCCCGCGCTGCTCGCCCGGCTGGTGGACGCGGTCGCCCCGCTCCAGCCGGCGCTGGTGGAGACCGACTTCGAGCTGATCGCCGGGGAGGTGCTGCGCCGGCAACGGCAGCGCAGCCTCGTGGTGCTCTTCACCGCCCTGGAGGCCGGCGCGCTCGGTGAGGGGCTGCTGCCGGTGCTGCCCCGGCTGGCCGCCCGGCACCGGGTGGTGCTCGCGGCCACCCACGACCCGGTGCTGGCCCGGCTCACCACCGCCCCGCCGACGGGCCCGGACGACCCGTACGCCGCCGCGGCGGCCTGGCGGGCCCTCGCCGAGCGGGACCGGGTCCGGGCCGCCCTGTCCCGGCACGGGGTGACCGTGGTGGACGCGCCCGCCGACCGGCTCGCCCCGGCGGTCGCCGACAGCTACCTGCGGCTCAAGTCGCTCGGCCAGCTCTGACCGCCCGGCCGCCGAGCAGCAGCGCGTACGCCAGGAAGGCCAGCCAGACCGTGGCGCCGATCGCCACGCGGACGGCGGCCGGCAGCGGCGCCGGGGTCACGAACGCCTCCAGCAGCGCGGAGACCCCGAAGAGCGCGACCAGGCCGGCGGCGACCACGATGGCCGAGCGGCCGGCCTCGGCGACCGCCCGGCCCCGGCTCTGCTGCGCCGGCGGCGCGATCCAGGCCCAGGCGGTCCGCAGCCCGACCCCGGCCGCCACGTAGATGCCGGTGAGTTCGAGCAGCCCGTGCGGGGTGATCATGCCGAAGAACACGTCGGCCCGGCCGTAGGAGATCATCACCCCGCCGACCACGCCGATGTTCAGCGCGTTCTGCCAGAGCAGCCAGAACACCGGCACCACCAGCACCCCGGCGGCCAGGCACTGCGCGGCCAGCCAGGCGTTGTGCGTCCACAGGTGGAACGCGAAGGTCGGCGCGGTGAACTCGGTGTAGTAGCCGGCGAAGCCGGAGTCGACGAGCTGCCGGGCCGCCTCGGCGCCGATGAACGCGGCGGCGGTGTCCGGGTGGCCGGCGACGAACCAGATGAGGAAGGCGGTGAGCGCGCTGAACCCGGTCGCCACCGCGCACCACCAGGGCCAGGCCCGGTAGAGGGCGGCCGGCAGGTCGGCGAGGAGGAACCGGCCCACCGCCGCCCAGGAGGCCCGGGGACGGCCGGTGATCCGGGTCCGGGCCGCGAGCACCAGGTGGGAGAGGCGGCCGACCAGCGCCGGCTCGGGGGCCCGGCTGCGCAGCGCGGAGAGGTGGGTGGCGGCCCGCTGGTAGAGCGCGACCAGCTCGTCCACCTCGGCCGCGTCCAGCTTGCGCCGGCCGGTCAACTGCTCCAGCCGCCGCCACTCGGCGCCGTGCTCGGCCACGTACGCGTCGAGATCCACTCGTCCTCCCCCGTCCGGCGCCCATAGTGTTCACTGTCGGGGTGCGCGCGCAACCTCCCCCACCGGCCCGGTGGGCCGACGCCGGTCTGGTCAGCGGCGAGGCGGTGGAGCTGGACGTCCGGGCTGCCCGGCTGGGCTCCCGGGTGCTCGCCCTGCTGATCGACCTGGTGGCCCAGCTCGGAGTGGCGCTGCTGCTCGGTGCGGGGCTGTCCGTGCTGGTGGTCAGCCTGCCGCGCGACCTCATGGACGCCGCGCTGGCCGGCGCGTTGCAGCTCGTGCTGCTGGTGCTGGTGCTGGTCGGCTACCCGGTGCTGATGGAGCGGTTCGTCGGCGGCCGGACGTTGGGCAAGCTGGCCGTGGGGTTGCGGGTGGTCCGCGCCGACGGCGGCCCGGTCGGTGTCGGCCAGTCGCTGACCCGCGCGCTGGTGGGCGTGGCGGTGGAGTGGCCGGGGCTGGTGCTGCCGCTGCTGAGCTGGGCGGCGAGCGTGACCGTGATGGTGACCGACCCGCGCGGGAGGCGGCTCGGCGACCTGGTCGCCGGCACGCTGGTGGTGCACACCCGGGGCGCCGGGGTGTGGCGGCCGGGCCCGCCGCCGGTGCCCCCGCTGCTCGGCTGGGCGGGGATGCTCGACCTGACCCGGGTGGACGACGGGCTGGCGCTGGCCGTCCGGCAGTACCTGGGCCGGTTGCACCAGCTCGCCGAGCCGGACCGGACCCGGCTGAGCCGGGAGCTGTGGGCCGAGGTCGCGGCGGTCACGTCACCCCCTCCGCCGTGGGCCGCGCCCGAGTCGGCGTACCTGGCCGCCCTGCTGGCCGAGCGGGGTCGCCGGGCCGCGTACCGGCTGGGGCGGGTCCGGGCGGTCACCGCCACGCTCTGGCCGGAGCTGGCGCCCGCGCCGACCGTTCCGGCGCCGGCCACCCTGCGGCCCGCCGCGCCGGCCCGCGCCGTCCCCACCCAGGCCGATCCGGTACGCGGGCAGCCCACCTCGGTCCGCGCCGAGCGCTGACTCCGGCTCAGGAGAAGAGCGCCCGGCCCCACCAGTCGGCGGCGTCGCGGACGCCGGGCGGGCAGGCGAACAGGCCGCTGGAGACGTGCCGCAGGTATTCGTTCATGGCGTCGTTGCGGGCCAGCCGGGTCTGGATCGGCACGAACTGCTTGCGCGGGTCCCGCTGGTAGGCGATGAAGAAGAGCCCGGCGTCGAGCCGGCCCAGCCCGTCCGAGCCGTCCACGAAGTTGTAGCCGCGACGCAGCAGGCGGGCGCCGTCGTTCTGGTCGGGGTGGGCGAGCCGGACGTGTGCGGTCTCGGCGATCACCGGCTCGCCGTCGTCGCCCTTGGCGGCGAAGTCCGGCTCGTCGAACTCGGCGCGCTTGCCGAGCGGCGCACCGGCGCCCTTGGTCCGCCCGACGATCATCTCCTGCTCGGCCAGCGGGCTGCGGTCCCAGGTCTCGATCAGCATCCGGATCTTGCGGGTGACCAGGTAGGACCCGCCGGTCATCCAGTCCGGGCCGTCGCCGGGCTGGGCCCAGAGCTGCGCGCGGAGCAGGTCGGCGTCCTCGGCCTTGAGGTTGGCGGTGCCGTCCTTGAAGCCGAACAGGTTGCGCGGGGTGGCCTGCCCCCGCGACGTCGACGAGGTACGCCCGAAGCCGAGCTGGGACCAGCGGACGCTGACCACCCCCATGCCGATCCGGGCCAGGTTGCGGATCGCGTGCACCGCGACCTGCGGGTCGTTGGCGCAGGCCTGGACGCAGATGTCGCCGCCGGAGAGTTCCGGCTTGAGCGCGTCCCCGGCGAAGTGCGGCAGGTCGGCCAGGGCGGCGGGTCGCTTGTCGGCGATGCCGAACCGGTCCCGGCCCTGGGCGTCCCGGAAGAGCGTAGGTCCGAAGCCGACGGTGATGGTGAGCTGGGACGGCGGCAGCCCGAGCGCCTCGCCGGTGTCGTCCGGCGGGGCCTCCGGCACGCCGTCGACCGCGCCGATGAGCCCGGCGTCCTTGCCGGCGGTCATCCGGGCCGCGGCGGCGCTCCACTCCTGGAGCAGCGCGACCAGCCGGGCCCGGTCCTTGGTGATCACGTCGAACGCGACGAAGTGCAGCCGGTCCTGGGCCGGGGTGGTGATGCCGGCCTGGTGCTCGCCGTGGAACGGGACCGCGCCGGCCGCCGTCTCGGTGGCCGACGCCTGGTCGCCGCCGCCGAACAGCGTGCCCGCGCCGACCGCCACCCCGGCGACGCCGGCCACGCCGGCCCCGGCCAGGGTGATGGCCCGGCGCCGGGACACCCCGGTCGCGCTGGTCGTCGCCTCGTCGGTGCTCGGCTCGCTCATCACGTCACCTCCGGGAAGGGGCCGTCATCGGGCGACGACCGCGGCAACCTTGCTGATCGGCTCGGCCAGGGCGTTGATGCTGTCCGAGAGCTCCTTGAGCTCGGCCTTGCTGAGCTGGGTGTGCAGCTTCCAGCCGTCACCGGCCCGGTGCTTGCCGAGGGCGGCCTCGACGTTGGCGAACTCGGTGTCGAGCTGCTTGACCAGGTCGGGCGAGCGCTGCTCCAGGGCGGGGCGCAGCGCGGCGATGGCGGCCTTCGAGCCCTCCAGGTTGGCGTTGAAGTCCCAGAGGTCGGTGTGCGAGTACCGCTCCTCCTCGCCGGTGATCTTGCCGCTGGCGACCTCGTCGAGGAGCGCCTTGGCGCCGTTGGCGAGCTGGAGCGGGGTGAGCTTCTCGGCGTTGGCCTTGGCCACGATCGCCTTGACGTCGACGAGGAGCTGGTCGGCGATGGCGCCGTCCTTGCTGACGTCGCCGGTGATCCACAGGTCCTTCTCGATCCGGTGGAAGCCGGTGAACTGCATGCCCTCCTCGACGACCTCCTCGCGGCCGTCGATCTTCGGGTCCAGGTCGCCGAAGCTCTCCGCGACCGGCTCGATCCGCTCCCAGTAGGTGCGGGCCACCGGGTACAGCTCCTTGGCCTTGGCCACGTCGTTGGCCTTGACCGCGGCCACGAACTCCTCGGTCCTGGTGAGCAGCGCGCCGGTCTGGCTCTGCACGTAGCGCTGGTAGCTGGCGGTGGCCTGGCTGAGCGCGGCGTCGGGCGCGACGGTCTGCACGGTGCCGCTGACCTTCAGCGCGCCCCGGATGCCGCGGCCGCTCATACCGGGCTTGCAGGCGGTCTCGTACGTGCCGGCCGGCAGCTCGACGCGGAGTTCGCGGCTCAGCCCCGGGGCGATGTTCTCCACCTCGCCCATCACCCGGTCACCGGCGGCGTAGACGTAGAACTCGTTGACCTTGGACCCGGAGTTGGTCACCTTGAAGGTCACCTGCCCGGCCTCGATCTCGGTGCTGCCGACCTCGCAGGCGCTGTCGGTGGCCTTGACGGCGATCGGCCCGTCGGCCTTGGCGCCCTTGTCGTCACCGCCGCCGCAGCCGGCCAGCCCGGCCACGGCGAGCATCCCGGCGGCGGCGGGCACGACGAATCGAGTGGTACGCATCGGTGGTGTGTCTCCTCGGAAGCGGGCGGGTCAGGCGCGCTGGGGCGCGCTGGTGGTGGAAGCGTCGGCGGCGGCCGGTTCGGCCGGCGTGCTCGCGGCGTCGGTGGCCGGGGCCGCCGGGGCGGCGGGCGCGGCGGGCCGGGCCGGGGCGGCCGGCTTGCGTAGGAAGAGGATGAGCACCGGGACCGCGTAGGCGACCCAGGCGATCATCTCCAGCACCGTCGGGGCGGCGGTGATGTTGAACATGCCGGCGAGCAGCGCGCCGTACCAGGCGTTCGGGTCGAGCGTCGAGGAGATGTCGAAGGCCAGGTTGTTCAGGCCGGGCAGCACGCCGGCCTCCTGGAAGTCGTGCACGCCGTACTTGAGGATGCCGGCGGCGACCAGGATCAGCAGCGCGCCGGTCCAGGTGAAGAACTTGCTCAGGTTGATCTTCAGGGCGCTGCGGTAGAGGAGGAAGCCGATCACCACGGCGGTGGCCACGCCGCCGGCCAGCGAGAGCAGCGCGCCGGACCCGGTGCCACCGGCCGCGCTCTGCGCGGCGGAGTAGAAGATCAGCGCGGTCTCCAGGCCCTCCCGGATCACTGCGAGGAAGGCCATGCCGGCGACCGCGAGAGAGCCGACGGCGAGCGCCTCGGTGAGCTTGCCGCGCAGTTCGCCGGCGATCGTCCGGGCGGCCCTGCGCATCCAGAAGATCATCCAGGTCACGAAGACCACGGCGGCCACCGAGGTGACGGCCTCGAACAGCTCGCGGTCCTCGGAGCGGGCCAGCAGCGAGGTCGAGGTGTACTCGATCAGCCAGCCGAAGACGACGGAGAGCACCACGGCCAGGCCGACGCCGGCCCAAACCTGTGGCAGCCGGTCACGCCGCTGCGACTTCACCAGGAAGGCCACCAGGATGCTGACCACCAGGGTCGCCTCCAGGCCCTCCCGAAGGCCGATCAGGTACGTGGCGAACATCGGTACTCCGTAGTCGGTAAGGCACGCCTCAGTTAACTTAGGGCAGCCATACCTTCCTCCTGATCGGGCCGGCCGTCAAGTCGTTCATGGGCACGTCACCCGAACCGTCGCCGGCCCGACAGGCGCAGATCACCGCGGCTTTTCCCGGCGTACGCGAAGGGGACCGGGACGGCCGCGCGGCGGCCGGCCCCGGTCCCCTCCGGGTGGAACTCAGTAGCGGTAGTGCTCCGGCTTGAACGGGCCCTCCTGGGACACGCCCAGGTAGGCGGCCTGCTCCTTGGTGAGGGTGCTCAGCTTGGCGCCGAGCGCGTCCAGGTGCAGCCGGGCGACCTTCTCGTCCAGGTGCTTGGGGAGCACGTACACGCCGACCGGGTACTCGTCGGTCTTGGTGAACAGCTCGATCTGGGCGATGGTCTGGTTGGCGAACGAGTTCGACATCACGAAGCTCGGGTGGCCGGTCGCGTTGCCCAGGTTCAGCAGGCGGCCCTCGGAGAGCACGATGATGGCGTGGCCGTCCTCGAACCGCCACACGTCGACCTGCGGCTTGATGTTCTCGCGGGTCACGTCGGCGCGCTTCGCCAGGCCGGCCATGTCGATCTCGTTGTCGAAGTGGCCGATGTTGCCGACGATGGCCTGGTGCTTCATCCGGGCCATGTGCTCGTGGGTGATGACGTTGAAGCAGCCGGTCGCCGTGATGAAGATGTCGGCCTGCTCGACCACGTCGTCCAGGGTGGCCACCTGGTAGCCGTCCATCGCCGCCTGGAGGGCGCAGATCGGGTCCACCTCGGTCACCACGACCCGGGCGCCCTGGCCGCGCAGCGACTCGGCGCAGCCCTTGCCCACGTCGCCGTAGCCCATGACGACGGCCATCTTGCCGCCGATCAGCACGTCGGTGGCGCGGTTGATGCCGTCGATGAGCGAGTGGCGGCAGCCGTACTTGTTGTCGAACTTGCTCTTGGTCACCGAGTCGTTGACGTTGATGGCCGGGAAGAGCAGGGTGCCGGCGCGGTGCATCTCGTAGAGCCGGTGCACGCCGGTGGTGGTCTCCTCGGTCACGCCCTTGATGCCGGCGGCGATCCGGGTCCAGCGCTGGCCGTCCTCGGCGAGCGAGCGGTGCAGCAGCTGGAGGATGACCGCGTACTCCTCGGAGTCGGCGGACTCGACCGGCGGCACGACGCCGGCCTTCTCGAACTCGGCGCCCTTGTGCACGAGCAGGGTGGCGTCGCCGCCGTCGTCGAGGATCATGTTCGGGCCCTGCCCGTCGGGCCAGGTGAGCACCTGCTCGGTGCACCACCAGTACTCCTCCAGGCTCTCGCCCTTCCAGGCGTAGACCGGGACGCCGGCCGGGGCCTCGGGGGTGCCCTCCGGGCCGACGACGATCGCGGCCGCGGCGTGGTCCTGGGTGGAGAAGATGTTGCAGGACGCCCAGCGGACCTGCGCGCCGAGCGCGACGAGGGTCTCGATCAGGACGGCGGTCTGGATGGTCATGTGCAGCGAGCCGGTGATGCGGGCGCCGGCGAGCGGCTGGGCCTCGGCGAACTCGCGCCGGATCGCCATCAGACCGGGCATCTCGTGCTCGGCGAGCCGGATCTCCTTACGCCCGAACGCGGCGAGCGACAGATCCGCCACCTTGTAGTCGCCCTCGGCGAGGGTGCTCGGCCGGGCTCCGGACGACGCGCCACGGGGGGCCGCCGGGAGGGTGCTGGTCATGGAAGCTCCTGTCGAACGAAGTGCTGCGCAGCCTTCCACCTTACGCGCGTGGATTTCTCCTCCCGTGCCCGGTTGGCCGACGAACCGGTGGCCCGGTCGGCGGACAGCGCACGGGGCGGTCGGTCGTGAACGGACTTTCCGCTCACGGCCCGGCCGCCCCGTGCATCCCCCCGGTTTGGTTCCCCCGCGCGTTACCGGACCTTCGTCGCGACAACGCTGCGTACCCATAGAGTCACACCGCGTCATGGGCGCGTCAAGCCGTTTCGGGAAAGTCGGACTTGCCGGGGTCGGGTCGACGCGTCAGCGCACGCCGGCGGTGGCGACGAACGCCTCGCCGTCGCCCCCGAGCACCAGCGGACCGCCGGCCGCGGACCCGATCGCCGCCTGGCCGGCCGCCAGGGTGACCGTTCCCACCCCGTCGTCCACGGTGAGCTCACCGGCGCGGCAGAGCACCACCCGGGGGCCGGGCAGCGCGAGCCGCGCCGGCGGGCCGGCGGCCGTCACCTCGACCCGGTGCAGCGCGAAGTCCTCGACCGGCACCGGCCAGGTAACCACCCCGGGCGCCACCGGATCCGGCCGGACCACCGGCTCGTCGAGCACCTCGAAGCGCAGCACCCGCAGCAGCTCGTCCACGTCCACCCGCTTCGGGGTGAGCCCGCCGCGCAGCACGTTGTCGCTGGCCGCCATGATCTCCACGCCGGTGCCCCGCAGGTAGGCGTGCAGGTTGCCGGCCGGCATCCAGATCGCCTCGCCCGGCGCCAGCCGGACGTGGTGCAGCAGCAGCGCCACCACCACGCCCGGGTCGGCCGGGTAGTCGACCGCCAGGGCCCGGGCCAGCTCGGCGTCCGGCCCGCCGGCCTCCGCCGCCAGCACGTCCGCCACCAGCCCGGCGCGCTCCGCCGCCGGCCAGCTCAACAGCAGGCGTACGGCCTCCCGCAGCCCCGCCGGCCCGGTGCGCAGCGCCGCCACCACCGGCTCCAGCGCGGGTACGCCGAACGCCGCGATCGCCGCCGCCGACTCGGCCGGGTCCCGGAACCCGCAGAGCGCCTCGAACTCCGACAGCGCGACCAGCAGCTCCGGCTTGTGGTACGGGTCGACGTAGTTGACCCGGTCCGTGTCGGCGGCGTACCCGGCCCGGGCCTGCTCGGCGTCCGGGTGGGCCTGGAGGCTCAGCGGCGCGTCCGCGGCCAGCACCTTCAGCAGGAACGGCAGCCGGGTGCCGAACCGGCCGACCAGGCGCTCGCCCAGCCAGTGCGCCGGCTCCGCGGTCAGCAGCTCGGTGAGGCTGACCGGGTTGCCGTCCCGGTCCACCGTGGCCGGGGCGCCCGGGTGGGCGCCCAGCCACAGCTCGGCCTCCGGCCCGGGGCTCGGCACCGGACGCCCCTGCAACTCGGCGATCGCGGTGCGCGACCCCCAGGCGTAGTCCCGGATCCGGCCCTGCAACAGCTCCATGGTCAGCTCCCGGGCCGCCCGGGGAGCTGACCGGGGAGCTGACCGGGCTCGGTCGCCGATTCGGGCACGGCGGTGTGGGACGCGCTCCCGGTGCCCGCCTGGTCGGCGGCGGCGCTGTAGATGTCCGGCTCCAGGTAGATGACCCGGGCGGTCGGCACGGCGGCCCGGATCCGCACCTCGACGGCGTTGATGCCGCGGGCCAGTTCCTCGGCGGAGTCGCACGGCGGCACAGCGATCTTCGCCGCGACCATCAGCTCCTCGGGCCCCAGGTAGAGCGTCTTCATGTGGATGATCCGCTCGACCTCGTCGCCCTCGGTGATCGCCCGCTCGATCGCCTCGACGTCGTGCCGCTCCGCGCCCTCACCGAGCAGCAGGCTCTTGGTCTCGATGGCGAGGATGATCGCGATGACGACCAGCAGCACGCCGATCATCGCGGTGCCGAGCGCGTCCCACCGGCCGTTGTGGGTGATCAGCGTCATGCCCACGCCGAAGAGCGCGAAGATCAGACCGATCAGGGCGCCGAGGTCCTCCAGGAGCACGACCGGCAGCTCCGGCGCCTTGGCCCGGCGGACGAAGCGCACCCAGGACTGGCTGCCCCGGACGTGGTTGGACTCCTTGATGGCGGTCCGGAACGAGAAGGACTCCATGGCGATCGCGACCACCAGCACGGCCACCGGCACCCACTGCCAGTTCTCGATCGGCTCCGGGTGCGACCACTTGTGGTACGCCTCGTACAGCGCGAAGAGACCACCGACGCTGAACAGCACGATGGCGACGATGAACGCGTAGATGTAGCGCTCCCGGCCGTAGCCGAAGGGGTGCTGCGGGGTGGCCGCCCGCTTGGCCCGCCGGCCACCGAGCAGCAGCAGCCCCTGGTTGCCGGAGTCGGCGACCGAGTGGATCGACTCGGCCAGCATCGACGAGGAGCCGGTCAGCAGGAACGCGATGAACTTGGTGACGGCGATGCCGATGTTGGCCGCCAGGGCGGCGATGATCGCCTTAGTACCGCCGTTTGCGCTCACGCTCTCCCCCGCCCGATGCACGTGCTCACTGGTTTGCCAGCTCCTTCATCTCCGTGATGGCCGGTACGGCCATCGGGTCCAGTCCGTGTGCCAGGGCGAGGTAGACCGAGGCGAAGTCCGGGACGGCCATCAGCGAGGCGAGCCGCTCCAGCGCGGACCCGCCCTCCGCCGTGACCACGTCGCAGCGCACCCCGCGCCGCTCGGCGAGGGTCTGCACCGCGTCCGCGCGGCGCTCCTCCACCGCGAGCGGCTCGTCGGTGTCGTCCTCCGCGTTGAGGCCGCCGTCGCGCAGCAGCACCAGCCGCAGCCGGGTGGCGTCGCCGTCGGTCTCCTCCGGGTCGGCGAAGATGTCCCGCTCCCCCTCGACCAGGCCGCCGAAGACGCCGTCGAGCAGGCCGACCCGGCCCCGGCCGGCCTCGCCCAGCGCCCCGGTGACCACCGGGTAACGGGCGTTGGCGGAGAGCGTGTCACCGAACCGGCGGGCCGCCACGGTGGCCAGCGGCGACGAGCCCCAGACGATCGGGATCGACCCGGACAGGCCCAGGGCCAGCGACTTCGCCGGGTTGACGAAGGACTCGGCGGTGGGCCGGCAGCGGTCCGCGTCGGCGTCCAGCCGGGCCGCGGTCTCGGCCAGGTCCGCCTCGTTCACCTTCACCAGCCCGAGCGTACGGGCGGCGAGCAGGACCGGCACGGTGAGCGCCCAGAGGCTCGCCCGGGCCGGGGCACGCCGGGGCACCGGGATGAACGGCGCCCGGGCCCGCTCGGCCACCGACTGGAGCTGCGAGTCCGGGGCGCCGACGGCGACCAGGCGGGCGCCCCGCCGGTGCGCGGCCTCGGCAGCGCCCAGCGCTTCGGGGCTGCGGCCGGAGGCGCTCACCGCGATGACCACGTCCGCCGCGCCGACCCAGCCCGGCACGCCGGCGCTGCGGTGCGGGATCACCGGCACCGGGCAGCGCGGCCCGGCCACCGTGGCCAGCACGTCGCCGGTCCGCCCGGCGGTGCCGATGCCCGCGATCACCACGGCGCGCGGGCGGCCCTCGTCGGCGAGCACGGTCAGGTTCGCCTCGGCGGCCAGCGCCGCCGACTCCCGGACCTGGGCGCCGGCCGAGGCCGTGAACCGGAGCATCCCGCCCGGGTCCTGCTCGGCCAGCCGGTCCGGATTGTCCAGCAGTGACTCGTCCGCGTGCCGGTGCCCGCTGACCCCGGCCGTACCCTCCATCATCGCGGCGACGCGGAGCCGCCGCGCGCGTCGTCCGCCGCGGGGCCGCCCCGCGCCTCGTCGAGGAGCAGCACCGGAACGTCGTCCCGGACCTCGAAGATCCGGCCGCATTCGGTGCAGGTCAGCGTCTGGGCCTGCGCGTCGTAGTCGAGCGGTGCGTGGTGCGTGTCCGGGCAGGCGAGGATCTCGAGCAACTGCGGGTCCAGGGCCACGGCGCGGCTCCTTCCACGTATGCGGTCTCACCGGTCGGCGGTGCCGTCCGGCGCACGCGATCTTATCGGCGAACCGGTACGGGCACCGTGCCACGTCTCGGCACCCGACGGCCGGTGCGCGGCGACCAGGTCGGGTCGCCGTCACCCACCGTCACCGTAACCCCGGCGACCGGCCGGGGTCGGACTCAGCGGGGCACGCGGGGCAGCACGGTGGTGGCGTCGCCGCCCGCGGCGGCCGGCGGCTCGCCGTCCGGCCCGTCGGCCGTGGCCGCGGGGGCGCCGTAGACGCTCCCGCTCGGGCGGGGCGCCGGAGCGGGCGGCTGCTGCCCGTACACCTGCCCGGCGGGCGCGCCGGAGCGGTAGGTCGTGCTGCTGCGCGGCAGCGCGACCGGCGGGTGAGCGACGCCCGGCTGCCCGTCCGTCTTCTCCGCCCGGTTGCGGCGGACCAGCAGCACGATCAGCGCGACACCGACGAGCACCAGCGCGATGCCGAACCACATGATCGGGGAACCTCCGGAGGACGAGTCGTCGGCCGCGGCGGCCGGGTCGAGCGCGGCGGCCACCGCCGAGGTCGTGTCGGCCTCGGCCGGCGTGGTCGCGACGGCGCTCGGGGTGGGGGTCGGCTTGCGGGACGGCGTCGGGCTGGGGCTCGCGGTCCGCTCGGCCCCCACCACCCGGGCCCCGGTCGCGGACCGGCCGAGCACCCGACCGCTCGCGGCGCTCGCCTCGCCGGCCACGGTCAGCCGCCCGCCGGTCGTGCCGGCCAGGAAGGCCACCCGGTAGCGGACCGTGATCCCCTTGCCCTTGCACAGGGCCGCGTTGGCGGGCGCGGTCTGCGCCGTGGCGACCCCGCCGCCACCGCCCGACACCGGCACCGGCACCCACCGGCCGCCGGTCGCCACCTGCACCCGGACCTGATCCGCCCGCAGGCCCTCGAGGCGCAGCCCCACCGCGGTGCGGAGCAGCACGCATCCGTCGGTGCGCTTGCGCACCTCGACCGCCACCGTGCCCGCCGAGCCACCGGCCGTGAAGCTGCTCGCCGAGCGCACCTCCACCCGGTCGTCGGCGGCCAGCGCCGGGGACGCCGCGCCGGCCACCAGGCCGCCCAGCATCGCGCCGACCGTGGCCCACCGCGCCGCGTGCCGCCTCACCGACATCTCCACCTCACCGTTTCCGCCCCGGACGGGATCCGCCGGTCAGGTTACTACCGGCCCTCAGGGGCACCCGCCCATCGAGCACTCCGCATGTGCGCCTCGACACCCCGCGACACCTGCTCCATCCTCGACGCGACCCGACCCACTCGCATGATCACTTCCGTCCGTGACAGCCGGGTCCTGCCACCCCGACGGTGCGCGGGCGCGGCTGGCGCGGCTGGCGGG
>NZ_JBSSLX010000139.1:0-15691 GCF_053890995.1 Micromonospora sp. I033
GGGACCTGCACGCGCACACCGTGCACAGCGACGGCGCGCAAACCATCGACGAGCTGGCCGCGCTCGCCGCCGCCCGGGGCCTGGACTTCCTCGCCGTCACCGACCACAACACCGTCAGCCACCACCCGTGGCTGCCGGACGCCTCCGCCCGCTACGGGATCACCCTGCTGCCCGGCCAGGAGGTGACCACCGACCGGGGGCACGCCAACGTGTTCGGGCCGGTGGGCTGGGTCGACTTCCGCCGGCCACCCGACGAGTGGCTGGCCGCCGCCCGGCGCGACGGCGGGCTCATGTCGGTCAACCACCCGCTCGGCGGCGACTGCGCCTGGCGCCAGCCGCTGGCCGAGCGCACCCCACTGGTCGAGGTGTGGCACTCCGGCTGGTGGGACCGCACCTGGGGCGCCCCCCTCGCCTGGGCGCGGGCGTGGCGGCCGGACGTCGTGCCGATCGGCGGCAGCGACTTCCACCGCCCCGGCGACGACGCCCCGCCCGGCTCACCCACCACCTGGGTGCTCGCCGACCGCGACCGCGAACCCGGCGACGCCGTGCTGGACGCGCTGCGCGGTGGGCGTACCGCCGTCTCGGCCGACCCGGACGGGCCGCTGCTGCTGCGCCTCGGCGACGAACTGCTGGCGCTCGACGCCGACGGCACGCTGCTGGCCTACCCGGACGGGCGGCACCGCCTGGTCCGCGGTGACCGGTGCCTGCTGCCGGCCGGCGACGGGCTGCACGTCCTGGAGTCCCACCGCATGGAGGTGATCGCACTGTGCAGCTGACCGGACGCACCCGGGTGGCCGGCGCCCCCGTCAACTACGGCATCTACCAGCCGACCGGCGCACCCGTCGGTCCCGACGACCTGCTCGCGGCACTGGCCCGCGACGGCTACACCGGAATCGACTCCGGGCCGATCGGCTACCTCGGCACCGGCGAGACCCTCGCCCGACGGCTGGCCGCGGCCGGCGTCGGGCTCGCCGGCGGCTGGGTCGACCTGCGCTTCGCCGACCCGGCCGGCTTCGCCGCGGACCTGGCCCAGCTCGACGCCGCGCTCGACGTGTTCACCGCCGCGCCGGCCGACGACGCCCGGTTCGCGCCCCGGCCCACCCTGGCCTGCCCCGGCAACCCGGCCCGGATGGCCCGGCCGGGCGCCCCGACCGACCTGGCGTCGGCGCTGCCCGCCGCGGCCTGGCCGGACTTCGCCGCCCGGGTGCAGCAGGCCGCCGACCGGTGCCGCGACCGCGGCCTGGAACCGGTGTTCCACTACCACCTCGGCACCGACGTGGAGACCGAGGCCGAGGCCGACCGGCTGCTCGAACTGACCGACATCGCCATCTGCCTGGACACCGGGCACCTGGCGCTGGCCGGCGGCGACCCGGTGGCCGCGGTACGCCGCTGGGCCGGGCGGATCGGCCAGGTCCACCTGAAGGACGCCGACCTCGCCACCCACGCCCGGGTCCGGGCGGCCGGCGGTGGCCTGATGGACATGGTCGCCGCCGGCGGCTTCTGCGCGCTGGGCCGCGGCGACGTCGACCTCGCCGGGGTGCTCGCGGGCCTCGACGACATCGGCTACACCGGCTGGCTGGTGGTCGAGCAGGACGCGCCCGAGGACGGCCGGGACCTCGACCGGATCCGCGCCGACCAGCACGCCAACCGGCGGTGGCTCGAGGAGGCGCTGGGATGACCGAGCCGGGAAAGCGGATCCGGGTCGCGGTGGCCGGGCTGGGCATCATCGCCCGCACCGCGCACCTGCCGCTGCTGCAACGCCGGAGCGACCTGTTCGAGATCGTCGCGCTGGCCGACCTGTCCCCGACCCGGGTGACCGAGCTGGGCGAGCGGTACGGCGTCGAGCCCGCCCGCCGCTACACCGACGCGGCCCGGATGGTGACCGACGGCGGCTGCGACGCGGTGCTGCTGGCCACCTCCGGCTCGCACGGCGAACTGGCCGCGCTGGCGCTGCGCGCCGGCCTGCCGGTGTTCTGCGAGAAGCCGCTGGCCTACACGCTCGCCGAGACGGCCCGGCTGGCCGAGCTGGGCGCCGGCGGCGCGGCGCTGATGGTCGGCTACATGAAGCAGTACGACCCGGCGGTGGCCGAGGCCGCGCGGCTGCTGGCGGACCTCGGCGGCGCGGAGCGGGTGCACGCCGTGGAGGTGACGGTGCTGCACGCCGGCGGCGACCGGCAGCTGCGCTTCGCCAACCTGCCCCCGGCCGCCGGCGACGTGCCGGCCGCGGAGCTGGCCCGGCTGACCGCCGCCGACCACGAGCTGCTCGCCGCCGCCGTCGGCACCGACCCGGGCGCCCGCACCCTCTACCAGATCCTGATCAACAGCATCTCGCACGACCTGTCCCTGCTGCGGCTGCTCACCGGCGCGCCGGCCACCGTGGAGCAGGTCGCCACCTGGCCGCTCGCCCCCGACGGCCCGGCCGAGCCGTCGGTGGAGATCAGCGGGCGGCTGCCGGGCGGTGCCCGCTACGGCGTCCGGTGGCTCAACCTGCCGGACTACCCCGCCTACCGGGAGACGGTCACCCTGCACCACGCGCGCGGCTCGCTGGAGCTGGTGTTCCCCTCGCCGTACCTGCTGAACGCGCCCACCACGCTGACCGTGGTGGACGAGCACGGCGGCGGCGAGCGGCGGGCCGCGTACCGGTCGGTGACCGAGGCGTTCGAGCAGGAGCTGGTCGCGTTCCACGCGATGGTCACCGCGGGCGCCGCCCCGCTGACCGGCATCGCCGAGGGCGCGGCGGACCTACGGACCAGCCAGCAGGTGGTACGCCGCTACGGTGAGCTGACCGGGGCGGCGATCGGCGGAGAGGCGGCGAGCTGATGACGCGACCGGCCGAGATCATCGTGGTGCCACACACCCACTGGGACCGGGAGTGGTACGAGCCGTTCCAGCGGTTCCGGCTGCGGCTGGTGGCGCTGCTGGACGAGGTGTTCGACCGGATGGCGCGGGACCCGCGGCAACGGTTCACCCTCGACGGGCAGCTCGCCGCGGTCGACGACTACCTGGAGGTCCGCCCGGAGCGGCGCGAGCAGGTGATCGACCTGGTCCGCGCCGGCCGGCTTTCGGTGGGCCCCTGGCAGATCCTGCTCGACGAGTTCCTCTGCTCCGGCGAGAACATCGTCCGCAACCTGGAACGCGGGCTGGCCCGCAGCGCCGACCTGGGCGGCGCCATGCCGGTCGGCTACCTGCCCGACATGTTCGGCCACATCGCACAGATGCCGCAGATCCTGGCCGGCGCCGGGCTGGCCCACGCGTGCGTGTTCCGCGGCGTGCCGGAGCGGGTGCACCAGCACGCCTTCGCCTGGCAGGCCCCCGACGGCACCACCGTCCGCACCCAGTACCTGCCCGGCGGCTACGGCAACGCCGCCGGCCTCATGGACGACGCCGCGCACGTCACCCGCCGGGCCGGCGACCTCGCCGACCGGCTCGCCGGGTGGCGGCCCGCCGGCGACGACACCCCGGTCCTGGCGATGTACGGCACCGACCACGCCGCCCCGGCGCCCGACGCCCCCGACCTGCTGGCCACCGCCGACCTCGCCGGCACCCGGCTGCGGCTGGGCACCCTCGCCGAGTACTTCGCCACCCAACCGGCCACGATCGACGGCCTGCCCGTGGTCCGTGGCGAGCTGCGCTCGCACGCCCGGGCCAACATCCTGCCCGGCGTGATCTCCGTCCGCGCGCACCTGAAGCAGGCGATGAACCGCGCCGAGCGGCGCGTCGAGCGGTACGCCGAACCGCTCGCCGCGCTCACCCACGACGGGTCGGTGCAGCGCTTCCTCGACATGGCCTGGACCCGGCTGATCGACGCGAGCTGCCACGACTCGGTGACCGGCTGCGGCTGCGACGAGACCGCCGAGCAGGTCGCCGCCCGGCTCGCCGAGGCCGATCAGCTCGGCCGTGCGGTCTGCGACCTGGTCGGCGCGCGGCTGTCGACCGCCGTGCCCCGCGACGGACACCTGCTGTTCAACCCCACGCCGGCGGCCCGGACCGCCCTGGTCCGCCTGGACGTCGAGGCACCGGCCGACGGCACCGTGGCGCTCGCCGACGCCGCCGGCCGCAGCGTGGCCACCCAGGTCCTCGACCGGGCCCGCACGCTGCTCGCCGACGACGTGGTGCCGGCGGCCGACCTGCCGGCCGTGCTCACCCGGGTGCACGGCACAGAGCTCTACGGCCAGGAGGTCACCGCCTGGTCGGTGTCGCCGGACGACGCCACCCTCACCTTCCACGTGGCCCGGCACGGCGACCCGGCCTTCGACGTGGCGGACGTCCAGCTGGCGCTCGCCGCCGCCGGGCAGCCCGACCGGTGGCGGGTCCGGATCCTCGCCGCGCCCCGGGCCACCGTCGCCGCCCTCGTTGACGTGCCACCGCTCGGGCACGCCGCGGTCCGGCCCGTGCCGCCCCCGGCCACCGCGACGCCCGCGTCGGCCCCGGTGACGGTCGCCGGCCGCAGCCTCGACAACGGCCTGCTGCGGGTCGATGTCGCGGAGGACGGCACCCTGACGCTCGCCACCCCGGACGGGGTGACCGTGGCCGGGGTCGGGCGGATCGTCGACGGCGGCGACGTGGGCGACAGCTACAACTACGCCCCGCCGGCCGCGGACGAACTGGTCGACAAGCCCCGGGCGGTGCGGACCGTGGTGCGCCACGACGGGCCGCTGGTGGCTGTCGTCGACGTGGTGCGCGAGTACCGCTGGCCGGTGGCCGCGGACGTGGACGCCGGCTCCCGCGCCGTGGACCACGAACCGATCACCGTGACCACCCGGGTCGAGCTGCGCTGCGGCGAACCGTTCGTCCGGCTGCGTGTCGAGTTCGACAACCGCTGCGACGACCACCGGGTGCGGCTGCACCTGCCGCTGCCGTCGCCGGCCGACACCTCGTACGCCGAGGGCCAGTTCGCCGTCGTGGCACGCGGCCTGACCGCGGAGGGCGGTGGCGGTGAGGTGCCGCTGCCCACCTTCCCGGCCAACGGGTTCGTCGCCGCCGGCGGTCCGGACGGCGCGCTGGCCGTGCTGCTGACCCAGCCCACCGAGTACGAGCTGACCGACGCCGGCCGCGAGCTGGCGGTCACCGTGCTGCGGTCGATCGGGATGCTGTCGCGCAACCGGCACGCGCTGCGCGACGAGCCCGCCGGCCCGCAGGTGCCGACGCCCGAGGCGCAGTGCCGCGGCACCCGCACCGTCGAGCTGGCGGTGCTGCCGTACCGGGGCGCCTGGCACGAGGCCGGGGTGCTGGCGGCGGCCGAGGCGTACCGGCACGAGCTGTTGACCTTCGCCGGCACCGCCGATCCGGGCGCCGCGCTGCCCGCGCCGGCGGTCGGGCTCGCCGTCGACGGCGCCGGCGTCGCGTTGACAAGTGTCCGGGACCGGGCCGGCCGCACCGAGGTGCGGCTGGTGGCGCAGACCCCGGCGGACACCACCGCGGTGCTCGGCGGCCGGGCCGTCCGCGGGGCGTGGCGGGCCGACCTGCTCGGCCGGGCCGGGGAGCCGCTCGCGGTCGACGGTGACGGGCTGGTCCGGCTGCCGCTGCGGGCCTGGGAGATCGCCACGGTGCAGCTCGACCTGACCTGACCGCGTGGCCGACCGGGTGACCGGTCCCGACTCACCTCGGGCGGGGCGCCGCCCGGTCGGCCCGCGGCGGCACGGCGTTGTCGACGTTGAGCAGTCCGGCGTCGACCACGGCCCGGCTCATCGGCCGGGTCAGCTCGGCGAGGCGGGCGCACCCGTCGGCGCCTAGCGCCGCGTAGGCGGGGGTGGCGAGCCGGTCGGTGGCCGCCTCGATCCACGCGCGCTGCGCCCGCCCGCTCTCGGTCAGCACCGGCTCGTCGCCCTCGACCAGCCCGCGCCCGCGCAGCCGCTCGACCGCGTCCGCCCACTGCTCTCCGCTCCAGCCGCGGGTGCGGCGCAGGAAGCGGACCGGTACCTCGCCGGACGCGGCGTGCAGCACCAGCGCCTCCACCCCGGTCAGTCCGGCGAGCACGAGGGCGGCGACATGCCCGTCGCCGCGGAACTCCCGCAGGAGCGTCTGGGCCTGCCAGAGGACCAGGTGCGGCCGCTCCGGCCAGGGCAGCGCGGCGTGCGCCGCGAACAGCGGCCGCCCCTCCGGGTGGGCGGTGGCGGCTTCGGCGGCCCGACGGGCCAGCCCGGCGGCCTCGACCATCTCCGGGCCGTGCACGGTGTCGCCGAGCGCCCGGGTCAGGGCCGCGTCGGCGGCCTCCAGCCGGGCGGCCAGCACGGCGGCTGGCGTCGCCCGCTCCCAGGCGGCGGGTAGCACCCGGGCGACGAGCGCGGGGTTGAAGTTGAAGAAGGTGGCGGCCACCGGACCCGGACCGACGGGTCCCAGGGCGGCGGCGCGGGAGGCGAAGTAGCCGGCCGGCTCCGGGAGGCCGAGGGCGGCGTACCGCTCGTGCGCCTCCGGCACGAAGTAGATCATGCCGTGCAGGGGCTCGGTCACCCGCCAGGCGCGGCGCGCGACGGCCGGATCGAGCGCCGCCGGCTGCTGCCACCTCGGGTCCGCCACGTCCGTGCTGTCCACCATGTCGCCGCCTCCCGTCGAAGATGTTACCGACGGGTAGGGTCGCACGCCGGAGGCAGTCTGTCACCCCGCCCGGGCCGGCGTCCTGGTCCGCTTCGCCCGGGGTGGGTCGGAGGTCTGGCCCAAGCCTGCCTGTTGGGTCCTGTTGCTCAGGTCAACGACGTGTTCTCATACCGGGACGACGATGTCACCGGCCTGCTCGCGGCAACCCCGTCCGGCCTGCTCGGTGACTCCATCCGGCGAAAGGTGCAAGGATGCACAGAAGACCGACGTTCCAACTGGCGGTCCTGACCGCCACCGCCGCGACGTTCCTGGCGGCCGGTGGAGCCTCGGCGGCGGCCGTTACGGCAGCGCCCATGACCGCCTCCGCGGGTGTGACGGCGTGCGAGCCGGGTGCCGAGGGGCACAGCGCGGCGCGGGTGAGCGAGGGCGCCACCGCGCAGGAGCCGGAGCTGTACTCCAAGAACGAGGCGAACGCCTACGGCGTGATCAAGGACTCGCCGCGCCTGCCCAACGGCAGCGTCACCATCCCCACCGTCTTCCACATGGTCTCCGACCACGCCCTCAGCGCGGCCGAGACGACCAGGTGGAACACCCTCATCGCGGCGCAGATGAAGGTGCTCAACGACTCGTTCGCCGGCCGCACGGCGGCGAACGCCGCCGACACGCCGTTCCGGTTCTCCCTCGTGGACACGACGTGGACCGTGAACAGCGACTGGTACACGGTCGTCCCGGGCAAGAACGAGCGGGACATGAAGCAGGCGCTCTACACCGGTGACGCCCGCACCCTCAACGTGTACGCGGCCAACATCGGCGGCGGGCTCCTCGGGTGGGCGTACTTCCCGAAGGGCTACAACAACGGCCGGGACTACATCGACGGCGTGGTGATGCTGGACGAGTCGATGCCGGGCGGCACGGCGGGCAAGTACGCCCTGGGCGACACGCTGACGCACGAGGTCGGGCACTGGCTGATGCTGGAGCACACCTTCGCGCACGGCTGCTCCGCCTCCGGTGACTTCGTCGCCGACACTCCCCGCGAGGCGGCGCCGCAGTTCAACTGCCCGATCGGCGCGGACACCTGCACCGCGCCCGGGCTGGACCCGATCCACAACTTCATGGACTACACGCAGGACTCCTGCATGAACATGTTCACCGCCGGCCAGGCGGACCGGATGAGCGACGCCTGGGTGGCGTTCCGAGCCGGTGGCGTGAAGTAGCCCAGCCCTATCGGGGGTTGACGGGCCGCGGCCAGCGGCCCGTCAACCCCCTTTCCGTGGGCGCGCCCGGCACGGCCCGGGCCCGGCGCCAACCCGCGAAAGCGTCCGTTCGTGCAGGCCGGGTGGCCTACGCTGCAATCGGGCGGGGGCTGGTATGAGCGATGAGATTCAGGCTTTTTTCGCGGCACTGCCGTCGCGGGGGCGGGCGATGCTGCCCCCGCGGGTTCGGGGAACCCTCCGGGTCGACCTGGTGAACCACGGCTCGACCGACCACTGGTACGTGGACCTGACGGCAGCGGATCAGGTGGTGGTGAACAGGGACGTCGGCGCGGCCGACGCGGTGCTGACGACCACCCCCGCGGTGTTCACCCGGCTGGTGCGGGGCGAGTCCCCCGCGACCGCGGTGCTGCTCCGCAACGAGGCGACGCTCGCCGGTGACGCCCGGCTGATCCTGGCCTTCCGGCGGTACTTCCCGCCCGAGGCGGGCACCGCCGATCCGCGGGAGGCCGCGCGACGCCGGGCCACCCATGGGCGGGCGTGGCGGGAGCGACGGCGAGCCGGGACGTCGTGACGGCATGGCGATCAGAAAGTCGATAAGCATCCTCGACGGCAACACCTTCCTGGTGTGCGACGACCGTGGCGACGTCGACCCGTCGCCGAGCGTGCCGACGGGGCTCTTCTCCTACGACACCCGCTTCCTGTCCACCTGGCGGCTGAGCGTGAACGGAGAGCGGCTGCACGCGTTGTCGGTGGATGACATCCGCTACTACGAGAGCCGCTTCTTCCTCGTGCCCGGCGAGCCCACCCATTACATCGACGCGACGGTGTCGGTGATCCGGGACCGCAGTATCGGTGGCAGCTTCACCGAGGACCTCGCGGTGCTCAACCACACCGACACCGAGATGACCATGACGGTACGCGTCGACATGGGCTCGGACTTCGCCGACATCTTCGAGATCAAGAACCCGCAGGCCAAGAAGGCGCCGGTGGAGGCCATCGTGGAGGAGGGCCGGTTGCGGCTGCGCTACCGCCGGGACCGCTTCCACCGGGAGACCGTGATCTCCAGCTCCGCGCCCGGCCAGGTCGACGCGGGGGGCATGACGTTCGAGGTGCGCGTACCGCCGCAGTCGGAGTGGCAGACCCGGCTGCACGTACGCACGCTCGTGCTCGGCGCACACGAGCGCGACTTCCGCGACAGCATGACGCTGCGCCAGGCCCGCTCACCGGCTGAGCTCGACGAGCAACTGCGCCGCTGGACGGCGAGCGCGCCCCGGCTGACGTGCGACAACGTCGCCATGGCCACCGCCTACCGGCGGAGCCTCGTGGACCTGGCCGCGCTGCGCTACACCTCCATCACCATGGCCGAGGAACTGGTGGCGGCCGGCCTGCCGTGGTTCATGACCGTTTTCGGCCGGGACAGCATCTTCACCTGCCTCCAGGCCCTGCCGTTCACCCCGCAACTGGTGCCCGCGACGATCGGCACGCTCGCCTACGGCCAGGGCAGCCGCCTCGACAACTTCCGGGACGAGGAGCCCGGCAAGATCCTCCACGAGTTGCGCTACGGCGAGTCCGCCGGGTTCGAGGAGCAACCCCACTCGCCGTACTACGGCGCCGCCGACACCACTCCCCTGTTCGTCATCCTGCTCGACGAGTACGAACGCTGGACCGGCGACCACGCCGTGGTGCGGGCCTACGAGTTCGAAGCCCGCGCCGCGCTCGACTGGATCGACACCTACGGCGACCTGCTGGGCACCGGCTACATCTGGTACGAGACCCGCAACCGCGACAGCGGTCTGGTCAACCAGTGCTGGAAGGACTCCCCGGACTCGATCTCCTACCGCGACGGGCGCCTGCCCCCGTTTCCCCGCGCCACCTGCGAACAGCAGGGCTACGCCTACGACGCCAAGATCCGCGGCGCCCGCCTGGCCCGGCTGTTCTGGAACGACCCCGCCTACGCCGACCGGCTCGAACGCGAGGCCGCCGACCTGAAGGCCCGGTTCAACGAGGAGTTCTGGATCGCCGACGGCGAGTACTACGCCCTCGCGTTGGACGCCGACGGGGGCCAGGTCGACGCGCTGTCCTCCAACATCGGGCACCTGCTGTGGAGCGGCATCGTCGAGGAGTCCCGCGCGGGCCGGGTCGCCGAGCTGCTGCTCAGCGAGCGGCTCTTCTCCGGCTGGGGGGTGCGCACCCTGGCCACCGACTGCGCCCGCTACAACCCGCTCGGCTACCACGTGGGCACGGTGTGGCCGTTCGACAACTCCATCATCGCGTGGGGCCTCTGGCGCTACGGCTACCGCCGCGAGGCCGCCACCATCTGCCAGGCCGTCTTCGACGCGGCCGACTACTTCCAGGGCCGGCTGCCCGAGGCCTTCGCCGGCTATCCGCGGGCCCGCACCACCTACCCCGTGGAGTATCCGACCGCCTGCAGCCCCCAGGCCTGGTCGGCGGGAACCCCGCTGCTCCTGCTGCGGGTGATCCTCGGCCTGCAGCCCCACGACGACCACCTCGTCATCGACCCGGTGCTCCCACCCGGCCTGGGCCGGGTGGAGCTGCTCGACATACCCGGGCGGTGGGGCAGGATCGATGCCCTGGGGCGCAGTCGCACCACGGCCGACGGCCCGCCGGCAGGCCGGACCGGCTAGGGCGCGTGCTGCCGGTCCGGAAAGCCGGCGGAAGCTACCGGGCCGCCCGCTTGTGGAACGAGCGCTTGGCCCACAGGTAGGACAGCAGCGAGATCGCCGCGCACCAGGCCAGCGCGAGCACTCCGCTGGTGCCGATCCCCGTGCCGAGCAGCAGCCCGCGCAGCGTCTCGATCACCGGCGTGAACGGCTGGTGGTCGGCGAACCACCGCAGGGCGGTGGGCATGGTGTCGGTGGGCACGAAGCCGCTGCCCAGGAACGGCAGGAGGATCAGGAACATGGGCAGGTTGCTGGCGGTCTCGACGCTGTCGCTGACGAGGCCGAGCGCGACCGACAGCCAGATGAGCGCGAACGCGATCGCGGCGAGCACGCCGGCGGCGGCGAGCCACTCGACCGGGCTGGCGGTGGGCCGGAAGCCGATGGCCAGTGCGATGGCGAGCACGACGGCCAGGCAGAGCATGGTCTGGATCAGGCTGCCGAGGACGTGCCCGGTCAGGAGAGCGGCCCGGGACATGGCCATGCTGCGGAAGCGGTCGACGATGCCCTCGGTCGTGTCCATCGCGATGGAGATGGCGGTGCCCTGCGCGGCGCCGGACGCGCTGAACAGCAGCATGCCGGGCACCAGGTAGTTGAGGTAGGCGCTGCGGTCGCCGCCGCCACCGGGGAGGCCGGCGCCGAGGGTCTCGCCGAAGACGTAGACGAACAGCAGCAGGAGAATGACCGGCATTCCGATCAGCATCCCGGTCAGCGAGGGGTAGCGCTGCATGTGGCGGAGCTGCCGGCGGAGCATGGTCGCCGAATCGGTCAGGGTGTGGGCGAGGCTGGTCATCGGTGTCCCTCCGTGCTGTCGTGTCGCGCGGCGGCGGATGCGGGCGTGCCGGTGAAGGCGAAGAAGACGTCGTCCAGGTCCGGGGTGTGGATCGAGAGCTGGTCGACCTCGACGTGCGCGTCGTCGAGCCGGTCGAGCACGGCCCGCAGCGAGCGGACGTCGCCGTCGCCGGGGATCTGCAGGGTGAGGGCGGTGTCGTCGCGCTGGGCGACGGTCAGGACGCGGGCGGCGGCCTGCAGCGCGGCGGGGTCGGCGAAGCCCAGCCGGATGTGCCCGCCGGGGATGCGGCGCTTGAGTTCGTCGGGGGTGCCCTCGATGACGACGCGACCGTGGTCGAGGAGGGCGATGCGGTCGGCGAGCTGGTCGGCCTCGTCGAGGTACTGGGTGGTAAGGAACACGGTGACGCCCTCGGCGACGAGGCCGCGGATGATCTGCCACATCGCCTGCCTGCTGCGGGGGTCGAGGCCGGTGGTGGGTTCGTCGAGGAAGATCAGCCGTGGGTCGCCGACCAGGGTCATCGCCAGGTCGAGACGGCGGCGCATTCCACCGGAGTAGACGGAGGCGGGCTTGCGCACCATCTCGCCGAGGTCGAAGCGGTCGGTCAGCTCGGCGATGCGGCGTCTGCCCTCGGCGCGGCCGAGGTGGTGCAGGTCGGCCATCAGTTTGAGGTTCTCCTCGCCGGTGAGGAGGTTGTCGACGGCGGAGAACTGGCCGGTCACACCGATCGCCGCCCGTACTCCGTCGGGGTCCCTGGTGAGGTCGTGTCCGGCGACGCGGACCGACCCGGCGTCGGCGGGCACCAGGGTGGACAGGATCCGCACCATGGTGGTCTTGCCCGCGCCGTTGGGCCCGAGCAGCGAGAAGACCGTTCCCTCGCTGACCATGAGATCGATGCCGTCGAGGACGGCCTTGTCCCCGAACCTCTTACGCAGGCCGGACACCGAGATGGCCGGCCGTGTCGCGGTCGTCACCGCCATTGCTTCCTCCACTGATCGAGGGCCCTGCACGAAATACGGGCGCGCGCCGTCGCCGGTCAGGCCGCACGGACGGGCCGGGACACGAGGGTGCGCATGGTCACCGGGCGGGGCGGGACGCCCCGCGACCGGTCAGACAGGTGGGATGTTCAGGGGCGGTGGATCACGATGTCGCCGAACGCGGTGCGAGCCCGCACCTCGGCCTTCTCGTCGCTCTCGGCGGGACCGGCGGCGGCGTCCAGGTCGTTGCGAACCTTGCCGAACTGGGTGTGGAGGTCGAGCCGGGCCGCCGTACCTGGCCGGATCCCGACCTGGATGCGACCGGCCGCGGTGCGCAACGTGGCCGATCCGCGGACCAGCTCACCGATGCGGATGTCGCCGTTGGCCGTGCTCGCCGTGACCGAGGTGGCCGCGTGCTCGGCGGCGATCTGGCCGTTGGCGGCGTGGACCCGCAGCTCCCCGCCGGTCTCCCCGATCCAGGTGTCGCCGTTGCCGTTCTTGAGCACGGCGCGACCGCCGACCGCGCGGACGCTGAGCTTCCCGGAGCCGGTGGTGACCTCGGCGTCGCCTGCCACGGTCTCGGCGATCGCCGCGCCGAAGCCGGTGTGGAGCCTGAGTTCGCCGGCGTCCTCGACCTGGAGGTCCCCGGCGCCGGTCTTGAGACGGCAGTCGGCCAGCGAGCCGGAGCAGCTGATCGCCCCGACACCCAGCTTGCCGTCCACTCCGGAGCCGGCCGGCAGGTCGATCGCCACCTCGACGGAGCCGGTCTTGCCGAAGATGCCGAATCCGGGTTGCCTGGGACCGCGGACCAGGAGGCGGCCGGAGGCGTACTCCACCCGGGTCTGCGCGGCGGCGCGCACATCGCGGTCGTCGGATTCGTCGGCCGGCCGCACCCGCACGACGGTGTCGGTTCGCGGACCGGCGGTGATCCGCAGGTCGCCGGCGACGAGGTCGACCGATGCCGAGATCGGTCCGGGGGTGTCGAAGGATGGCATGCTGCTTCCCCTCTCGGGTGGTCGGTGGGGCGGGTGCGGTCAGCGCACCCAGCCGGTGAAGCGCTGCCCGCCGGTGGCGGTGCCGGAGCGCCGGGGCGGGTCGGCCCGGTGGTGCGGGTTGTCGGTGTCGGCGGCAGCGGCCGCGGCCCGGATCAGCCAGGTGTTGATCGAGACGCCGGCGCGGGAGGCCGCGTGCTCGACGCGCGCCTTGAGGTGCTCCGGCAGGCGCAGGCTGATCCGCACGGTCGCCTCGTCCTCGCCGTCCGCGGGTGGCTGCGGCACCGGGTTCGGCGGGGCCGCCGCCGCTTCCGTCTCGTCGGCCCACTGCTCGGCCGGCGGTGGCGTCACCACGAAGCTGGGCTCCCGGTCGCGCAGGCGCAGGTCGACCGAACCGGGGGCGAGATCGCGGGTGATCTCGGTGGCCGCTTCGGACAGGGCGTCCAGCAGGGCGAGCCGGATCGCGGACTCCAGCGGTGCGGTGAGCCGCTCGGCCAGTTCCCGGGCGTCGTCACCGCCCGCGGCGGCGGCCACCGCGAGCTGGTGCCGGATCGCGTCGACGTAAGCGCGAAGTTCCATGACGCCATCATGGCATCACCGTGATGCCATGCGCAAGGTGCGTGATGCCATTGGGACGCCAGGGCCGACAGCCGCATCCGCCTCTAGGTCGACGGTTCCTGCGGACCGGGCTCGTGCCAGCGGCCGCGCCAGTCGGCTTCGTGCTTCTCGTAGGTGATCCGCTCCTCGAAGACCAGCTCGTGCAGGGCCCGACGGGCGTCCGCCATCACCACCACCTCGACCGCCACCAGCCCCACGCAGATCGCGGTGAGCAGCGTGAGGGCGAGGAGCCCCGGCAGGTGCGCGGCGACCGGGATACCGGCGGCGAGCACCAGCACCGCGCCGACCCGGGTCCAGGAGAGGGTGCGAAGGGTACGGAGCTGGAACAGCATGTCCCCGCACAGGTAGCAGATGACTCCGCCGAAGAGCAGCGGCACCCCGGGGCCGTGCGCCGGCTCGGCGAGGCCGATCGAGGGGTCCGCGATCTCCCGGACGATCTCCTCGGCGCCCAGGGCGAACAGGATGATCCCGGCGATCATCACGAGGTGGAAGTAGGCGTAGGCGTCCCGGGCCATGGCCACGCGGGAGCGTCCCTGCGCGACGTGCTGCGCGATGCGGCCGGCCGGTCCGATCATGTCGTAGTGCAGCCACCAGAGGGCCGCGGTGAAGATGACGCCCAGCATGGCCGCGGAGACCGCCGGCCAGGTGACCGGATTGCCCAGCAGGTTACCGCCGACGCCCACCGAGATGATCGACTCGCCCAGGGCGATGATGAGGATGAGGTCGTAGCGCTCGGTCCAGTGCTCGGCGGAGGTCACCACCCAACCCCACGCACCGGCGACCAGACCGGAGCTGTACTGGAGCAGGACGACGCTCACCCACAGCGCGTCCCGCGTCAACGCGGCCCGGCCCGGGTCGTCGACCTGCGGCGGGATCAGCGCCGCGCCCAGCAGCAGGACGGTGCTCAGCACGACCTCCGGGGAGTACCTGAGCAGCAGCCGCCGCTCCCCCGGCTTCTCGCTGGCGACGTGCCAGTACAGCAGCAGGTGCACGGCACGGATCACCAGGTAGCTGAGCGCCACCACCATCGGGCCGGCCAGCGCCTGCTTCGGCTCGGCGAACGCCTGCGGAAGGGACAACGCGAAGGCGAACAGCGCGCTCATCCCGGCCACCATCAACACCGGAACGAAACCCACCCCGAGCCGGACCCGGGTCGCGACCACGGTGTGCACCACCCAGCACCACCAGAGCACCGCCAGCACCAGCATGGCGTGCAGCAACTGGCGGCCGGAGATGCTGGCGGCGGTGGCCCGGGTGATGATGAAGAACGAGAAGACGAAGACCAGGTCGAAGAAGACCTCGAACTTGTCCACCCGGGCGCCGGGACCCACCGGGACCGCCGGGCCGAACCAGCCACGCCACCGCAATCCCCCCACCAGCCCACTGTCCCAGCCCGCACGGTACGAGGGGCGCGTTCCGGCCGGCGCCGGGACGCCGTGCGGCTGGTCGACTGTGGAATGCCAGCCATCCCCGCTACCCGGACATGGTCCGGCCGGCCCGCTCCGACGAGCGGCCCGGATCCGCGGAGGACATAGCCCGAACGAGGCAACTGCGCCGAATGTCCGGGCGCGCCCGCTCCGGCGCCGTCACGATGAGGCAACTCGGCGCGAACGTGAGGAGCGATCGGCATGAAGCGTAGACGTGGCAGGAACGGCCGGATGCTGCAGGCGGCGGCGTTGTGCCTGACAGCGGTGGCGGCAGCGGTGGCCGTGGTGCGAGCAGGACGTCGCACCATGAGCGCGGCAACCGTCGGGGATGCTGCTGCCCCGGCGGGTGGCCCGATCGCCTCCGGGGGTGTGGCCCCCTCGGCAACGGGCGGCATCGCGACTGGTCAGGATCGCGACAAGGCGCCGGCGGCGTCGAGTCGCTGAGTCCGGGCGTCCGGCGG
>NZ_JBSSLX010000140.1:0-15629 GCF_053890995.1 Micromonospora sp. I033
GGATCCGGCGCGCGGGAGTCCTCGTCGCGGTGGCCTCGCTGAGCTACCTGCCGATGGCCGCGGCCGGCCTGCTCCCCGGCCCCGCGACGCCGATGCTGCCCGGCCCGGTCTCGGTCGGCGGCGCCCCGCGCGGAGCCACCCGTCCACCCGTCCCCGCACCGTCGCCCACACCCACGGGCCAGCGACCGGCTCCGGAGTCGACCGGCACCGTGGACGCGCCGCCGGCGCCGGCCGCCGCGCAACGCCCGGCCGGCAACGTGCGTGCGACGCCCCGGCGGGCCGAACCGACCCGGGTGGCGGCGCCCCCGGACGAGCGGCCGGCCAGCCCGGACCCGACCACCTCGCCGACCCCGTCGCCGGACGACCCGACGCCGCCCGCCACCCCGACACCGCCCGCACCCACCGAGCCCGGCCCCACCCTGCCCACCCTGCCCCTGCCCGGTCCGGGGGTCTCCGGATGACCCTGCCGAACCGTCGCACCGCCGGCCGCTTCGTCGTCGCGTCCCTCGCCCTGGTGGTCGGCTCGGTGCTGCTGGTCGAGGCGTACGCGAACGCCCGCTTCCGCCCCGACCACGTCCGCGGGGCCGAGGACCAGGCCAGCGTGCCCACGGAGATCCTGCGCGGCGGGCCGGTGCTCGACGCCCGGGGCGACCAACCCCGCACCTACCGGCTGCCGGCGCGGACCATCGCGCTGACCTTCGACGACGGGCCCGACCCGACCTGGACCCCCCGGGTCCTCGACGTCCTGCGCCGGCACCACGCCCCGGCCACCTTCTTCGTCATCGGGTCGCAGGTGGCCCGCCACCCGGACCTGGCCCGACGCGCCGTGGCCGAAGGCCACGAACTCGGCGTGCACACCTTCACCCACCCCGACGTGAGCCTGCTGCCCGCCTGGCGGCAACGGATGGAGTACGCACAGACCCAGATGGCGATCGTGCACGCCGCCGGAGTCCGGACGAGCCTGCTGCGCTTCCCGTACTCGTCGCTGCCCAGCGCCGTCGACGACGCCAACTGGCCGGTGATCCGGCAGGCCGCCGGGCAGGGCTACCTGACCGTGGTCAACGACCTCGACGGCGAGGACTGGGCGCGGCCCGGGGTCGACACCATCGTGCGGAACCTGACACCGCTCGGCGATGCCGGTGCCGTGGTGCTGCTGCACGACGCCGGCGGGGAGCGGTCGCAGACCCTCGCGGCCCTGGAGCGGTTCATCCCGCTGATGCGCGCCCGCGGCTACACCTTCACCACGGTCAGCGGCGGGCTGAACCGGGCCCGACCGGGGGCGGCGGCGTTCGCCGACAACGTCCCGGCGTCGACCGCGGACCGCTGGCGGGCCGCCCCGGTCTGCTGGGCCATCGGGCTGGCCGACGGGATCCTGCGCGGCCTCGCCCTGGTCTTCGTGGTGGTCGGGCTGCTCATGCTGACCCGTACGCTGCTGCTGCTCCTGCTGGCCCGTCGACTCGCCCGACGCCGGCGGGCCCAGCGCTGGCCCTGGGGTGTGACGAACGCGCCGGTCACGGTCATCGTGCCCGCCTACAACGAGCGCGCCGGCATCGTCGCCACCGTCCGGTCGCTGGTCGCCAACGACCACCCCGAGATCGAGGTGATCGTGGTCGACGACGGGTCGACCGACGGCACCGCCGACCTCGTCGACTCGCTCGGCCTGCCCGGCGTCCGGGTGGTCCGCAAGCCCAACGCCGGCAAGGCGAGCGCCCTCAACACCGGACTCCTGTACGCCTCGCACGACATCATCGTCACCGTCGACGCCGACACCGTCTTCGAGCCGGACGCGATCCGGCGGCTCGTCGAACCGTTCACCGACCCGCGGATCGGCGCGGTGGCCGGCAACGTCAAGGTCGCCAATCGGCACCGGCTGCTCGGCCAGTGGCAGCACATCGAGTACGTCATCGGCTTCAGCCTGGACCGCCGCTTCTACGAGAAGCTGGGCTGCATCCCGACCGTGCCCGGCGCGATCGGGGCGTTCCGGCGGCGCGCCCTGACCGAGGTCGGCGGGATGAGCGGCGACACCCTGGCCGAGGACACCGACGTGACCATGGCCGTCCTGCGCGCCGGCTGGCGCGTGGTGTACCAGGACCGGGCCCGCGCCTGGACGGAGGCGCCCGCCTCGGTGGGCGACCTGTGGCGGCAGCGCTACCGCTGGAGCTACGGCACCATCCAGTCGATGTGGAAGCACCGGGGCGCGATCCGCGACCGGGGCGCCGGAGCCCGGTTCGGCCGCTTCGGCCTGCCCATGCTCGCCCTGTTCGGCGTGCTGCTGCCCCTGCTCGGGCCGGTGCTGGACGTGCTCGCCGTCTACGGGCTGTTCTTCCTCGACACCACGAAGACCGCCGTGGCCTGGCTGGTCATGCTCGCCGTGCAACTGCTCACCGCGGCGGTGGCGTTCAAACTCGACCGGGAGCCGCTGCGCCCGCTGCTCACCCTGCCGATCCAGCAGTTCGCCTACCGCCAGCTGATGTACCTGGTGCTGGCCCGGTCCCTGGTCACCGCGCTGACCGGCGCCCGGCTGGGGTGGCGCCGGGTCAAGCGGGCCGGCGAGCCGGTCGAGGAGCCACCGGTGTCGCCGGGCGCCGGGGCGCGGCCGGGTCGGGACCGCTGGTTCGACACCCTGCGGGCGCTCGCGCTGGCCCGGGTCATCACGTATCACATGTTCGGCGCCGCCTGGCTGAGCTTCGTCTTCCCCGCCATGGGGGTGATGTTCGCTCTCGGCGGCTCACTGATGGCCCGCTCGCTGGACCGCACGCCGGAACGAGCGGTCAGCGGCCGACTCCGTCGCCTGCTGCCGGGGCTGTGGGCCCTGGGCCTGGTGGTGGTGCCGCTGATGCTCTGGCACGGCTGGTCCGACCGGCCCGCCTGGCCGGCGCTGCTGACCTGGGCGGTGCCGCTGGTCCAGCCGCCGGGCAGCGGCTGGGCGTCGGACGTGACCGGGGTGCTCTGGTACCTGGTGACGTACCTCTGGCTGGTGCTGCTCTCCCCCGCGATGCTGGCCCTGTATCGGCGGTGGCCGGTGTGGTCGGTGCTCGTGCCGCTGGCCGGCGTGGTGCTGCTGCAGACCGCGGCGCCCGGGTTCGACGGGCCGGTGGAGTCGGTGCTGACCGACCTCGCGACGTTCGGCGCCTGCTGGCTGGTGGGCTTCGCGCACCAGGACCGCCGGCTGCGGCGGCTCCCGCTGCCGACGCTGCTGGGCCTGGCGGTGCTCTGCCTGGGTGTAGCGGTCGGCTGGCTGGCCACCCATCCCGAGGCCGGCCGGGACCTCAACGACATCCCGGTGGCGCAGGCGTTCTGGTCGGTCGGGTTCGTGCTGGTGCTGCTGCGTGTCGCGCCGCCGATGGGCTGGCTGTCCCGGGTGCGTCCCGTCGACCGCCTGGTGACCGCGCTGAACAGCCGCGCGCTGACCATCTACCTCTGGCACAACGCCGCCATCGCGGTCTGTTTCGCCGTGGGCGACGTGCTCGGCGTCTGGCGGCTCGGCCAGGTGGGCTATCTGGCGGTGGCCCTGGTGCTGCTCACCGGCCTGGTGCTCGCCCTCGGCTGGGTCGAGGATCTCAGCGCCCGGCGGCCACCCCGGCTGCTGCCCGGAGGCCAGCCCGTGACCGGAGGGCACACGGCGACGCCACCCGTGGCGCGTCCCGCCACGGTGGAGCCCGAATCAATCCCGGTGAGGACGTGAACGCATGCGACACGCACATTCGAATCGTCATAAGCGGTTAAAAATGTCGCATACTTGACTCACGTTGGCGGGCGTACCGGGCCGGGTCCGCTCGCCCGACGGAGACGACGTCGCCGCGGGCCGGCCGCCCGCGGTGGCGCGAAGGCGGTGATTGGGGTGATCACCGCGGCCGGCACGGGTCTCGCCCTCCTACGGGCCCGTGCCGGCCACCCCAGACCCGGGCGGCCGGTGTGGCCGCCCCGAACATTCGACGCCTGGCCCCTCGCAGGTCAGAAGCGGAGCGCAGATGGCGATGTGGCACCCGCCGACCCCGGCGGAACAGGAACTGTGGAACGCGGTGGTGGCCGGGGTGCGGGCGGCCGACGAGTCGAACCTGGCCGGTGTCGACGCCGCGGTCGAGCGGCTGTCGCGGCTGCCCCACCCGTGGGCGTACCGCGTCCTCGGGGACACCGCCGGGCTGCTCATCGAGGAACTCGACCCCGACGGCCAGGACGTCTGGCCGCTGCTGGCCGCGCAACTCGACGACGGGGACCACACCCCGCCGGCGGAGCGGCGGCGCCGGGCGTCGCTGCACCCCGGCAGCCGACGGTCCGCGGAACCCGAGGCCGGCGAGCCGGAGGCGCTACGGCGCAGACTGCTGCTCGTCGCCCGGCTCGCCGAGGCCACCCAGGTCGGCGTCGGCGCGTTCCTCGACGTCGCGCTCGCGGACAACGACGCCTGGGTTCGCCGGGCGCCGTCGAACTCACTCCCGCACTGCCGCCTGGGCCAGTGAACCGGCGGCTGTGCGGGGGTGCGGTTTTCCGCACCCGGGCGGTGGGGTCGGCCCGCTGAGGTCGGCGGTCGACCTCATGGTCAGGGCCACGGTGAGTTCATAGCGTCGTCGGCATGATCCGTTGTGGGTATGCGTCGACGCAGGCCGGCCTGTTGGCCCAGGAGTCCGATCCGCCGTCCGGCGGCCTGGTCGGGTTGGTGACCGACCTGATGGAACGGCTCGGCGCCCCCGGCGCCGGTCTGGCGGTCGCGTTGGAGAATCTGTTCCCGCCGATCCCGAGTGAGGTGATCCTGCCGCTGGCGGGATTCACCGCCGGCCAGGGCAGGATGAGCCTGTTCGCCGCCATCGCCTGGACCACGATCGGTTCGGTGGTGGGCGCGGTGGCGCTCTACTACGTCGGCGTCGCGCTCGGGCGGGACCGGGTCCGCGCGGTCGCGGCGCGGCTGCCGCTGGTGAAGCTGAGCGACATCGACCGGACGGAGGCGTGGTTCGCCCGCCACGGCGGGAAGACGGTCTTCTTCGGGCGGATGATCCCGATCTTCCGTAGCCTCATCTCCATTCCGGCCGGTGTCGAACGAATGCCTCTCGCCACGTTCCTGCTCTACACCACCCTGGGCAGTCTCATCTGGAACACCGGGTTCGTGATGGCCGGCTACCTGCTCGGGGAGAACTGGCAGGCCGTCGAGGCCTACGTCGGGACGTTCCAGAAGATCGTCATCCTCGGTTGTGCGCTCGCCGTCGGGTGCTTCGTCGTCTCCCGCCTGATCACGATGCGCCGCCATGGTTACCGGTGAGCGGTAGCTAGGTTGGGTGGGCGGCCAGGCACGCGGTGCTCGTGACCGGCCGCCCACATCCCGGGACGACCCGGATCCGAGACGTCATGAGCTGTGGAGGGACGGCCCGGTGTCAGAACGTGCGGTGCGTGCTCAGCAGTCGTGGATCGGCGGTGCGACCCGGTGGGGGCGGCCGGTCGCGGGCGTGGCGGTCGGCATCCTCACCGCCGGGGCCGAGTTGCTCTTCCTGCTCCTCGCCGGGCTCGTCGTGGTCGTGGTCTCGCCGGCGCCGGCGGCCCGCCGCCGCACCGGCACCGCCATCGTCCGGTACGCCCGCCGCATCACCGAGTGGGAGCGGCGCCGCCTGCGGGTCATCGCCTCGGAACCATCCCCGCCTCCGGTCCGGGCGAGCGGAGCGCGGCTGCTCGGCTACCTCGCCGCCCGCCTCCTACCGGCGGCGCTCGGCCTGCTCACCGCCGGCCTGCTCGTGGTCGGCGCCGCGCTCGCCGCCATCGTGGTGCGCTCCCTCGTCGCGGGCACCATGACGGTGGCCGGCTTCCTGCTGCAGGGGCTCATCGGGGCGGCCCTGCTGCTGGTGAACCTGCAGGCGATGGCCAGCGTGGCCACGCTGGACCGGTGGCTGGCCCGCAGCCTGCTCGACATCCACAGCCGCGGGGCGCTGCACCGGCGGATCAGCGAACTGACCGTGAGCCGGGCCGGCGTCCTCGCCGCGGTCGACGCCGAACGCCAGCGCATCGAACGCGACCTCCACGACGGGCTGCAGCAACACCTCGTCGCGCTCGGTTTGGTGCTCGGCCGGGCGCGACGCAGCCGCGACCCCGACAGGACGCGGGAACTCCTCGCGCAGGCCCACGAGGACGCCCAACGTGCCGTCGACGAACTGCGGGACGTGGCCTGGCGGGTGTATCCCTCGGCACTCGACCACACCACCCTGGACGAGGTGCTGAGCATGGTGGCGCGACCGTCGCCCATTCCGGTCAGAATCAGCTACGACGTACCGGTCCGGCCGGCCCGACCGATCGAAACCGTGCTCTACTTCGTCGCCTGCGAAGCGATCACCAACACCGCCAAACACGCCCGAGCCACCCAGGTCACGATCGAGATCGAGACGCGGGACGCGGGGATCGAGATGCGCGTACGCGACGACGGCGTCGGCGGCGCCGACCCGCAGGGCAGCGGCCTGCAGGGTCTCGCCCGCCGGGTCACCGCGCTGGACGGACAGTTCGACCTGCACAGCCCACCCGGCGGCCCGACGACGATCCGGGCGGTGCTGCCGTGCGCATAGTCCTCGCCGAAGACTCCACCCTGCTCCGCGAGGGGCTGGTCCGCCTCCTGGCCGACGAGGGACACGAGGTGGTCGCCGCCGCCGCGGACGCCGAGCAGCTCGTCACCGCCGTCGAGCGGCACCGCCCCGACGTCGTCGTCACCGACGTCCGCATGCCGCCCACCAACACCGACGACGGGCTACGGGCCGCGCTGGAGATCCGCCGCCGCTGGCCCGACATCGCCGTGCTGGTCCTCTCCCAGTACGTCGAGAAGCGGTACGCCGCGAAGCTCCTCGCCGACCGGTCGGAAGGTGTCGGTTACGTCCTGAAGGACCGGGTCGCCCAGGTCGAGGACTTCCTCGACGCGCTCGACCGCGTCGCCGTCGGCTCCACGGCGCTCGACCCCGAGGTCGTCCGGCAGCTCATGTCCGCCACCAGCCACACCGATCCGCTCAACCGCCTCACTCCGCGGGAACGCGACGTGCTGCACCACATGGCTCAGGGGCACACCAACGCCGCCGTCGCCGAGCGCCTGCACGTGTCACAGAGCGCGGTCGAGAAGCACGTCAACACCATCTTCGACAAGCTCGACCTCGGCCATGCCACCGGCTACAGCCGCCGGGTCCTGGCGATCCTGCGATACCTCGGCTCCTAGCGCACCCACCGCCTCGGAAGGAGGATGGGCACACCCGCCCGGACCAGGAATGACCACCTCATGGGACCCCACAGCGACAGGCGTGCTCCGACTGCCCTCCGGCCGCCTTGTCCGCGGCCGGGCACTCAGCCGCCCGCTCCCGCCGGGCGTGCCGCCCACCTTCGCGCTCTACCTCCTCGGCCGCCCGCCGGCCCCGGTGGCGTGGGAGCACCGCTGGCTGCGCTGGCCCGACTTCCGGCTGCCGTCCGACCGTGCGGCGACCGCCGCCGCGTTGCGCGAGGCATGGGTTCGCGCCGAGAACGAACGCGTCGAGATCGCCTGCGGCGGTGGAAAGGGGCGCACCGGCACCGCCCTGGCCTGCCTCGCGGTCATCGACGGGGTGCCCAACGACCAGGCGGTCGCCTATGTCCGGCAGCACTACGCCCCGCACGCCGTCGAGACCCCCTGGCAACGCCGTTTCGTCGCCCGGTTCCGCTAGCCGGGGCCTGACGGCTCTCGGTGCCACCGCCGTCGACGTCGGCCAGGGCGATGTGTGGTCGAAAATCGTTTGAGCCGTCCTTCCGCGGTCCCGTAGGTTGCCCGCAGCCCCCATCCCTGTGAGGACAGAGGACACAACCGCGTGACCCCGCCTGCTCTTTAGACCTGACACCTTCTTCCGCTCACCCGTAGCCGACGTTCCCGTCGGCTACGCCGGGCTGCCCAGGCGCGTCCGGTCATACAGCGTTTCGAGGCCGCGTGACCGGCCTCGTGTCAGGTCTTCAGAGAGAGCTCATGTCTTCACAACCTCATATCGTGCTGCCCTGGGTCGTTCGTCGGACCAGGCTGCCTCTCCTGTCGTTGCGGTGCGTGGACTGCCGGTCGGAGTCGGCCACCACCGGCGAGGGCAGGTTCCGCGTCAATGCCAACCGCAAGCTGCTGGACGTGTGGCTGCTGGTCCGCTGCGTGTCCTGCGACCGGACGAGCAAGCTCACCGTGCACGAGCGAGCGCCGGTCAGCTCCCTCGATCCGGTCGAGTTGCACGGCTACGGCGTCAACGATCCGGAACTGGTGGCGTCCACGTTGCTGGATCCGTTGCTCGCCCGGCGCGGCCACTTCACTCTCGACTGGACGGGGGCCTGGCGGCTGGACACCCCGTCGGCATGCCTCGACGGGGCGTGGCCGGTCCGGGTGGAGGTCGCCTTCGAGGACCCGGTACCGGTGCGCCCGGACCGGCTCATCGCGCAGGGGCTCGGCCTCAGCAGGCCCGAGGTGCTGCGCCGGATCAAGTGCGGCATTTCCCTGCGTCGTCCGACGAGCGCCGGATTCGCCTTCACCGTGATGGCCGAGGACTAGCGCGGGCGTGGCCGGGCGGGCCTGCCTTGACCCGCCCGGCCACACGGAAGCCCGGTTACACCAAAAGCGTCATTATGGTGTAGTCGGTTTCGTGCCCTTTGTCCGCACCGTTTATTGGATTGACGTAACCGGTAATCCGTTAATACGGGCCGTGGTGACGAGGAAAGGACTGGACGGGGTGACGCCCAGGCTTGTAACTTGCAGCTGCCCGTGACACCGCCCGAGGAGGTGAGACCCATGAACGATGCATCGATGTGGGTGCTCCCCCTCCCGTCACGGCCGGGCGATTGACGTAGGTGTCGCCGGGAGCGCCGCGCCGACAAGGCACTCCCGAAAGGCAACACCTATGCACCCTCTGCACTTCACCGCCGAGCCGTCGTCGACCGGCGCGCCCCTCATGTACGACGTGATCATTGCCGGGTGCGGGCCGACCGGTGCGATGCTGGCCGCCGAGCTGCGGCTGCACGATGTGCGGGTACTCGTCCTGGAGAAGGACACCGAGCCCGCGTCGTTCGTCCGCATCGTCGGGCTGCACATCCGCACTATCGAGCTGATGGCGATGCGCGGGCTCCTGGAGCGCATTCTCGAACACGGAAGACGGCGTCCGGCCGCCGGCTTCTTCGCCGCCATCGACAAACCCGCGCCCGCGGGCCTGGATTCCCCGTACGCCTACCTGCTGGGGATCCCGCAGCCGGTCATCGTCCACCTGCTCGAAGAACATGCGACCGCACTGGGTGCGCAGGTCCGGCACGGTTGTGGGGTGGCCGGTTTCGCGCAGGACGACGACGGTGTGACCGTCGAGCTGGCCGACGGAGAACGCCTGCGGTCGCGCTATCTCGTCGGCTGCGACGGCGGGCGCAGCACGGTGCGCAAACTGCTCGGCGTCGGCTTCCCCGGCGAGCCCTCGCGGACCGAGACGCTGATGGGCGAGATGGAAGTGGGCGTGCCGCGGGAGGAGATCGCCGCCAAGGTGGCCGAGATCCGCGAGACCGACAAGCGATTCAGCCTCGGACCCTTCGGTGAGCGGGTCTATCGCGTCGTAATCCCCGCCGATGGAGTCAGCGACCGCGCGGAACCGCCCACTCTCGAGGACTTCAAGCAACAGCTGCGCACCATCGCCGGCACCGATTTCGGCGTGCACTCCCCGCGCTGGTTGTCCCGCTTCGGCGATGCCACACGGCTGGCCGAACGCTATCGGGTCGGGCGGGTGCTGCTGGCCGGCGACGCGGCACACATCCACCCACCCATCGGCGGACAGGGCCTCAACCTGGGCGTTCAGGACGCGTTCAACCTCGGCTGGAAACTGGCCGCGCAGATCCGCGGCTGGGCCCCGGAAACGCTGCTGGACACCTACCAGGCCGAACGTCATCCGGTCGCCGAGGACGTGCTGGACAACACCCGCGCCCAGATGGAACTGCTGTCCACCGGACCGGGCCCGCAGGCCGTGCGCAGGCTGCTCACCGAACTGATGGACTTCGACGAGGTGAACCGCCATCTGATCGAGAAGATCACCGCGCTCGGCGTCCGCTACGACTTCGGCGCGGGCCCCGACCTGCTCGGCCGGCGCCTGCGCGACATCGACGTGAAACAGGGCAACCTCTACGGTCTGCTGTATCGCGGCCGGGGCCTGCTGCTGGACCGCACCGAACGCCTGACCGTCGGCGGCTGGTCGGACCGGGTCGATTACCTCGGGGATCCCACCGCGGGACTGGATGTTCCGTGCCTCCTGCTACGCCCCGACGGCCACGTCGCCTGGATCGGCGACGATCAGCAGGACCTGGACGTGCACCTCTCCCGCTGGTTCGGCAAGCCCAACTGACGGCGTTCTCGCCGGATCCACCGCCCGCCGGCATGGCCACTTCCGCCAGGCCGGCGGGCGGTATGCCGGCGCCGACCGACCCTGGTGATGAGTTGTCGCGCCCGCACCCGTCACACCTAGGACGGGACACGACGAGGCGGAAGGATGACGTGATGAGTGCGGACACGCGGCTGAAGGAGCTGGGCGTGAGCGGGCTGGGCGAGGTCGACGAGCCGACGTTCTCGGGGCTGGCGGAGCGGCACCGGCGGGAGCTGCACGTGCACTGCTACCGGATGCTCGGGTCGTTCGAGGACGCCGAGGACACCGTGCAGGAGACGTTCCTCCGTGCCTGGCGGCGGCGGGAGACCTTCGAGGGGCGGTCGACGTTCCGGGCCTGGCTGTACCGGATCGCCACCAACGCCTGCCTGGACCTGCTCGCCAAGTGCCGACCGGAGCCTGCGACCGGCGGCGAGGTGCGGTGGCTTCAGCCCTACCCGGACCGGCTGCTCGACGAACTGCCCGCGGCCGACGCGGACGAGCCGGAGACCGTCGCCGTCGCGCGGGAGACGATCGAGCTGGCGTACCTGGTCGCGGTCCAGCACCTCGCGCCACGCCCGCGGGCCGTGCTGATCCTGCGGGACGTGCTCGGCTGGCCGGCGAAGGACGTCGCGGAGCTCCTCGGGGACTCCGTCAACTCCGTGAACAGCGCCCTGCAGCGGGCCCGCGCCGGCATGCGGGAGCACCTGCCCGCCGAGCGGCAGGACTGGACCGGCGGCGCGGAGGACGCCGGGACCCGCGAGCTGGTACGCCGCTTCACCGACGCGAGCGTGGCCACGGACATCGACGTGCTCGCTGCCATGCTGCGCGACGACGTCCGCTGCTCGATGCCGCCCACGCCGGGCCTGTACGTCGGCCGCGACGCGGTGGTGAACAACTGGGTCGACGACGGCTTCGAGGGCATGACGGGTCTGCGCGCCGTCCCCACCTCCGTGAACCGGCAGCCCGCCGTCGCCTTCTACCACTGGCGGGAGCGGGAGGGCGCGTACCTGCCGCTGACGATCGACGTCCTGCGCATCACCGGCGGGGCGATCACCGAGATCATCATCTTCCACGACGACCAGTTCCCGCGGCTCGGGCTGCCGGAGCGCCTGCCGGCGGACGGCACGGAATAGTCCGGTGTGGACGCTCGCGCTGCGCGGTGGGGCGCGTGTCGCGGTGGTCGCGGCGGAGTGGTGCGACGCGTTCGCCGTCGTCACCCGCGGGCGGGTGCAACTGGAGCTGCGCGACGGCGAGCCCGGGCCGGTCCTCGGACGCGACGCCGGGTTCTGGCTCCGCGGCACCGGCGTCCGCGCCCTGCGGAACCCCGGCCGCCGCACGGCCAGGGTGCGCATCGTCACCCCCAGGGGCCAGGACCGTCACATGCCAGTCGACACACCCCGTACCCCAGCTACCGAACCATGGAGGAACGACATGAACATCAGGAATGACACCGGGGTCGTCGCAGGCCCGGCATCGGGCCCCCACCGACTCCGCGGGCTCGCCGTCACCGGCTTGATCGCCACGCTCGCAGCGATGGTGGCCACCACCCTCGCCGCTGCGCTCGCCCGGGCCGTTGGCGTCGACTTCGAGATCCCCGATGGTGGCGAGACGATCCCGTTGTCCGGGTTCGCCGTGGTGACCGGCTTCTTCTCGGTCGTGGGCATCGTCATTGCCGTCGCTCTCCTTCGGTGGAGCGCTCGCCCCGCCGAGCGATTCACGTGGACGGCAGTGGCGCTGACCGCGATCTCGTTGGTCCCGCCCCTCCTCTCCGGGGCAGACACCGCCACCACCACCGCCCTCCTCGGGCTGCACCTCGTCCCCGCGGCGGTGATGATCCCCACCCTGGCGCGGAGCCTGCGCACCCGGACCGATTGACGATCAACCGCTGGAAAGGCTCAGTGCTTCGTCCGGGTGAGGAAGAACTCCCGGACGTCCTCGGCTAGCAGCTCCGGCACCTCCATCGCGGCGAAGTGGCCCCCACGGTCGAACTCCGACCAGTGCCTGATGTCGTACAGCCGCTCGGCCAGCGGTCGCACCGACTGCGTGATGTCGTGCGCGAAGACCGCCACGCCGAGCGGCACCGGGCACGGCTCGGTCCGCCGCGGGGCGTCGTGGTGCAGCCGCGCCGAGGAGGCCGCGGTGGCGGTCAGCCAGTACAGCGAGATGTCGGTGAGCATCCGGTCGTCGCTGATCGGCGAGAGAGGGTCGGTCCACTGCGCGAAGCGCTCGGCGATCCAGGCCAGCTGGCCGACCGGCGAGTCGGTCAGCGCGTAGCCGATCGTCTGCGGCGTGGCGGCCTGCAGCGCCTGGTACGGCGGACGGTTCGCCATCAGCTGACGGACCTTGTCCAGCCGGGCCTCGTCGGTCTCGGACAGCTCGATGTCGGCGTCGGGAACCGGCCGGGTCGGCAGGTAGTTGACGTGCACCCCGACGACCTGCTCGGGCGCCACCGCGCCGAGCGCCGTGGAGATGCCCGAGCCGAAGTCGCCGCCCTGCGCGCCGTAGCGCTCGTAGCCGAGCCGGCGCATCAGCTCCGCCCAGGCCCGGGCGATCCGGACGATGTCCCAGCCGCGTTCGTGCGTCGGCCCGGAGAAGCCGTAGCCCGGGATGGACGGGATCACCAGGTGGAAGTCGCGCGACAGCGGCTCGATCACGTCGAGGAACTCCAGGAACGAACCGGGCCAGCCGTGGGTGAGGATCAGCGCGAGCGCGTCCGGTTTCGCGGACCGGACGTGGACGAAGTGGATGTTCTGGCCGTCGATCTCGGTGGTGAAGTGCGGAAGCTCGTTGAGCCTGGCCTCGTGCTCGCGCCAGTCGTAGCCGGTGCGCCAGTATTCGGCCAGCTCCTTGAGGCGCGCCAGCGGGAAGCCGTAGTCCCACCCGGCGTCGGCGACCTCGTTGGGCCAACGGGTGCGGGCGAGCCGGTCGGTCAGGTCGTCGAGGTCGGCCTGGGGGATGTCGATGCGGAACGGCTTGATCATGATCTCGACTCCACGGGATTCATTTGCCGCCCGAATGTTAGGGCGACCAACGTTTGGTGCCCGAACGATACCACAATCGTTGGTGCGCCCAACGATTAGCTAGACTCGTCACATGGAGAGCCCCGCCGAGAAGACGCCCGCCAGGTGGGAGAGCCTGCCCAGCTGGCTGCTCACCCAGACCGCCAACCACGCGCACCGCCTCGTGGCCGGGGGTTTCTCGTCCGTCGGCGCCCGCGGCTACCACTACCGCCTGCTGGCGACGCTGGAGCAGTTCGGTCCGGCCAGCCAGGCGGCGCTGGGCCGCCGCAGCGGTATCCACGTCAGCGACATGGTCGCGACGATCAACGAACTCGCCGATCGCCACCTGGTCGAGCGCGCCCCGGATCCCGCCGACCGGCGACGCAACATCATCTCGCTGACGGCCGCGGGCGAGCGGCAGCTGCGCCGGCTGGAGCAGCAGCTGGCCGAGAGCCAGGACGAACTGCTGGCGCCGCTGTCACCGGAGGAGCGGCAGCGGTTGACCGAGCTGCTGTCCCGGCTGTTGGACCACCACAACCGGTGAGCCGGCACCCCCGAGGAGTCCTGGGCCTGACGGGCCCAGGTGTGCACTGCCGGATGGGGCTCTTGCCCGCCGCGCGCCGCCGGGCCGCGCTGCTCGACGCTGAGGCGACGCGGAGCCGACGCCGACGCGGATCAGCCGCCGTTCGGGGGACCACCGGCTCGGGGGTGGTGGTCCCGCGACGGCGGCCGGATCAGCGGCGCCGCCAGGGCCACCACGAGCGGCGGCGCGGCGGGGCCGGGACGGTCGGCGGGTCCACCGTCACGGCAGCCCGCTCGGCCGCGGCCCGCTTCCGGGCGGCCCGCCAGTCGCGGACCACGTCGTCGGCGTTGACCGGGCGGACCACCACACGCGGGCCGGTGGGGGTGCGCAGCCAGGCCACCACCTCGGCGTTCAGGGCGGCCACGTACGCCCGCACCGACTCCTCGGTGGGCAGGTCGCGCACCTCGTCGGGGAGTTTCTCGATCCGGCGGCGCAGTTGCAGCGGCGTCGGCAGGAGCAGGTCGCCGGGGAGCTGTTCGCGCTCCAGGAAGCTCCGGATCCACCAGCCCTCGTCGTAGGGCAGGTCCCGGCCGGGGATCGGCTTTCCGGCCCCGGGCAGGTTGTCGAACTCGCCGCGCTCCTGGGCCGAGCGGATCTGCGCCTCGACCGCGGCCTCCCAGCCTGTCGTCACCCGCCGTCACCTCCCGTACCCACCGTATCCGCCGGTCACCGACCTGGTTCAGCGCCGGCCGGGCCCGAGCTGTTCCCGCCCGGCGCTCCGCGGCGGCGCCGCGTACATTCCTGGTGGGCCGGCGGGCGGCCCGTACCCCCGGGCGGAGGGACCATCGGCGTGCGCGACTGGCTCATCGGCCTCGGGATCGCGGTGGCCTGCCTGCTCGCCAGCTGGGCGCTGCTGGTGCTGCTGGCCCGGCGGCTGCCGCCGGGCATCCTGCGCGACCTCGCCGCCTTCATCCCGGACTGCCTGACCACCGTGCGCCGGCTGCGCCGCGACCCCCGGGTGCCGCGCCGGGCCAAGGTCGCGATCGTGTTCGCCGGGCTCTGGTTGGCCAGCCCGATCGACCTGATCCCGGAGTTCCTGCCGGTCATCGGCCCGCTCGACGACATCGTGGTGGTGGCGCTGGCGCTGCGCTACGCCGGCCGGCAGGTGCCCCGGCAGGTGCTTCTCGACGCCTGGCCGGGCGAGCCCCGGCTGCTGCTGCGCCTGCTCGGCCCGGCGCCGGCGGCCGACCCGGACACCGAGGAGCCCGAGCGCTGAACACCCCGCCGGCTCCGGACGGCGGGGATCAGGGCCGGTGGCGGACGTGCCGGTGACCGTCGCGCGGGAACGGCGGCCGGGCCGGCAGCACCTCCGCGAAGGCGTATCCGCTCTTCTCCGCCACCCGGCAGGAGGCCGGGTTGTCCACCTGGTGCAGCAGCTCCAGGCGGGTCAGGCCACCCGCGGCGAACCGGGCGAACGCCCAGCCGGTGACGGCCGCCACGGCCCGCGGCGCGACCCCGCGGCCCCGAGCCGGCGCGGCCGTCCAGTAGCCCACCTCGGCGGCCGGCCGCCCGGGGGTGACCTCCTTGAGCACCACGTTGGCCACCAGCCGCTCCCCCTCGTCCGTGGGCTCCAGCACCGCGAAGCTGAACCGGCGGTCGGCCGCCCAGCCCTGCCGGCTGCGGCGCAGGAAGGCCCGCGCCTCGGCCCGGGTGGTCACCGGCAGCCGGGTCCAGGAGCGCAGGACCGGGTCCCGGTACGCGGCCAGC
>NZ_JBSSLX010000141.1:0-15435 GCF_053890995.1 Micromonospora sp. I033
CGACCGGGAGCGGGCAGCGCGGCGGCGTCCACCTTCCCGTTGCCGGTCAGCGGCAGCGCGTCGAGGAAGACGAATGCGCCGGGAACCAGGTACGGCGGCAGCTCGGTGGCCAGGTCCGCCCGCAGGGCCGGGGCGTCGCGGTCGGGCTCCGCCGCGCCCGCCACGTACGCGACCAGCTGCGGGTCGTCGGGGTCGTCCCGGCGCAGCCGTACCGTCACGTCGCTGTCCGGCAGGCGCCGCCGGATGGCCGCCTCGATCTCACCGCACTCCACCCGGAAGCCGCGCAGCTTGACCTGGTTGTCGATGCGGCCCAGGTATTCGAGGTTCCCGTCGGGGAGCAGGCGCGCCAGGTCGCCGGTGCGGTACAGCCGAGCTCCGGGCACGGACGAGAACGGGTCCGGGACGAACCGCTCGGCCGTCAACCTCGGCTGGTTCAGGTAGCCGCGCGCCACACCGGCTCCACCGATGTACAGCTCGCCGGTCGCACCCGCCGGGACCGGGTTCAGCCACGAGTCGAGCAGGTACAGCTGGGTGTTGGCGATCGGCCGGCCGATGGGGACGGAACCGTCGGTCGGCGTGGCCGGGCCCACCTCGTACGCGGTGCAGGCGACCACGGTCTCCGTCGGCCCGTACTCGTTGAAGAGCGCCGTCCCGGGTGCGTGGGCACGCCAGGGCGCCACCTGGTCGGCGCGCAGAAGCTCGCCGCCCATGACGAAGCAGCGGGTGCGGTCGGCCATCTCCTCCGGGCCGAGCTGGTGGGTGACGAGGTCGAGCTGGGTGGGGGTGATCTTGATCAGCCCGAAGGGCGTCCGTTGCCGGCGCAGCGCCTCGCCCAGCCCCGCGGGTCCGAGGTGCTCGCCGACGACCAGGACGGTGGCCCCGACGGACAGTGGGACCAGCAGGCTCGTGACGGCCAGGTCGAACGCGACCGACGACTGCAGCGGGACGGTGTCCCCGGGCCGTAGCCGGAACGCCTGGGCGGCCCAGCGCAGGTGGTTGCACACGCCGCGGTGCGTGACCATGACGCCCTTGGGGCGGCCCGTGGACCCGGAGGTGTAGATGACGTACGCGAGGTCGTCCGCCGACGGTGCCGGCCGTCGCCGCGGCCGGCGCCTCGGCCCGCCGCCGCGCCCGGGGTCGGCCTCGGGGACCGGTGCGTCCAGGTCCGGCACCAGCAGCGCCGTGCCGTCGGGCACCAGGTGTGCCAGCTCGGGGCGGGTGAGCACGACCGGGGTGGCCGTGTCGTCGAGGACGTGCCGCAGCCGGGCGGGCGGGTTGGACGGATCGATGGGCACGTAGGCCGCGCCGGCCTTCAGCACCGCGAGGATCGCCACGGCGAACGGGACCGAGCGCGGCAGGAGCACACCCACCAGGCCGCCCACGCCGACGCCGCGCCCGCGCAGCGTCTCCGCCAGCGCCTCGGCCCGAATGTGCAACTCGTGATAGCTCAGCGCGGTGTCGCCGTCGGTCACCGCCACGCCGTCGGGGGTCCGGCGCGCCTGCCGCTCGATCAGCAGATGGACCAGGTCGTCCGGCTCGGTGGGGATCGCGGTGCGGTTCCAGTCGACGACGAGCTGCCGGTACTCGTCGGGGGCGAGCATCGCGGCCGAGCCGACCGGTGCGCCCGGATCGGCCACCAGCGACCGCAGCAGCGTCTGGAAGTGTCCGGCGAGGCGGCCCATCGCGTCGTCGTCGAACAGGTCGGTGCGGTACTCCAGCACGGTCCGCACGCCGTCGGCGTTCTCCCGTACCGACACCGTGAGGTCGAACTTGGCGGTGGTGGTGGGCACGTCGAGCGAGGTGACCTCGAGGCCGTCGAGGCGCGGGGGCGCCGCCTCGCGGCCGTACACGAACATCACCTGGAAGAGCGGGGTGAAGCCGGGCTGGCGGGCCGGACGCAGCGATTCGAGCAACGTCCCGAAGGGAAGCTCCTGCCTGCTGAAGGCGTCGAGAGCGGCGGTACGCACCCGCCCGAGCAGCGTCTCGAACGACGGGTTGTCGTCCAGTCGGGCCCGGACCGCGACGGTGTTCAGCAGCAGCCCGACGAGCTGCTGCGCCTCGGCCCGCTGCCGGTTGGCCACCGGCGTACCCACCACGATGTCGCGCTGCCCCGTCCAGCGCGCCAGCAGCACGTGCAGCGCGGCGAGCATGACCATGTACGGGGAGACACCCGTCCGTCGGCACAGCGCCATCAGCGCCTCCGTGGACACCTCCAGCGGGAGCGCCAGGCTGGCCCCCGCGCTCGACGGCACGGTGGGCCGGGGCGCGCGGGTGGGCAGCTCCAGGACGGCCGGGGCGTCCGCGAGCTGCGCCCGCCAGTATTCGAGCTGGGTGGCTGCCTCCGCGCCGCGGAGCCAGTCCTGCTGCCACGCCGCGTGGTCGCGCAGGTCGGCGCCGACCGGGGCGAGGTCGGCCGGCCGCCCCGCGCGGTGCGCGGCATAGAGCAGTTCCCACTCGTCGTGCAGGATGCCGAGCGACCATTCGTCCACCGCGACGTGGTGGAAGGTCAGCAGGAGGACGTGCTCCTCCGGTGCGCAGCGCAGCAGGAGGGCCCGCAGCACCGGGCCGCGTTCCAGGTCGATCGGGCTGCCCGCCTCGGCCTGCATCCGGGCCCGCACCTCCTGGTCGCGCTGCCAGGTGGGCAGCCCGCTCAGGTCGTGCACCCGCAGCAGGCCCGGGCGCGGTTCGTGGACCACCTGGACCAGGCGCCGGGCCGCGTCGTCGCCCGACGGTCCGGCCGGATCGTCCGCGGCCGGCGCCAGGGTGGTGCGCAGCGCGGTGTGCCGGGCCACCAACCCGTCGAGCGCCGCCGACAGCGCGGCCACGTCGAGCGGACCGTGCAGCCGGTACGCCAGCGGCACCAGGTAGGTGGCCGTCCCGGGGTCGAGGCGGCTGAGCTGCCACATCTGGCGTTGCGCGGCCGAGGCCGGTGCCGGTACGGCGCCCACCGGGCCGTCCCGGAGCGGGGTGTCCGGCGTGGATCGCCGGGACCTCAGGACGTCGGTCATCGCGTCCGCCTCCTCTGCTCGCGCACCGGCCGGCGCGGCGCCGCCCACGCGCCGGCCCGGTCCACCAGTTGCTCGTGATCGGGTATCGGACACCTGTCGCTGACGGCCGGCCGACGTGCGGTCGGGTCGGCCCGGTCGAGCACCGCCGTGGGCACGGCGCGGGGCGGCGGGGACGCGGCCGACCGGCGGATCGGATCCGCAGATCGGGAATTGGCGCAGCCAGCCCTCGTGATCAGCTCATTCATGCGGCAGGTGCAGATCCCTCGATGGGAAATGCCTGTCCACATGATGGCATCGGTGATCTTCGGCCGGATCCCCGGATCGTGCCGGTCATCGATGCGTTCGGCCAGCCGGGTCGCACGTTCGTCTATTTCTCGATTGGCGGCAACTTTTCTGACTGCGCAACGCGTCGGCGTCTGCCCCGGCAGGCCATCCACCGCCCGCCACCTGCGGCTTCACCGGGTCTACGGTGTTTTCGGAGGGACCGTCCACCGGGTGGCGAGGCAGCCGGGGCCGGTGAATGTCCGGAGGTGGACGATTAGCCGGATCGACGGGTGATGCCCTCTTCTAGGTGACCTGAGCCGCCCCTATCTCCATTTCGGAGACAGTTTTTGTATGCGCGCGGATGGTGTGCATGGCCCCGTTTCCACCCGACCGGACGCGCGAAGTCCCGGGCCGCGCGCACGGCGTGCGCCGTGGCAGGAAAGGATGTCGGCATGACCGACCCTGTGCTGCCCTCCCTCCCTCGGCGTGTCGTCGTCACCGGCGCCGCCGGAAAGCTCGGTCGCGCCGTGGTCGCGCACCTGCGCGCGGCCGGCGTCGACGTGCTCGCGGTGGACCGCGCCGGCGGTCGCGACCCGCGCGACGTCGAGGGCGAGTTCCTCCTGGTCGACCTCACCGACTACGGGCAGGTGGTGGAGGCGTTCACCGGCGGCGCCGACGAGCACGCCGGCGGCGTCGAGGCGGTGGTGCACCTCGCGGCGGTCCCGGCGCCCGGGCTGCTGCCCAACGCGGTGACCTTCGCGAACAACTCGGCCGCGACGTACAACGTCTTCGCCGCGGCCCGGGCGGCCGGGATCAGGCGGGTGGTGTGGGCGTCGAGCGAGACCGTGCTGGGGCTGCCGTTCGACACCCCGCCGCCGTACGCGCCGGTGGACGAGGAGTACCCGCCGCGCCCGGAGTCGACGTACTCGCTCAACAAGGCCCTCGAGGAGGAGATGGCGCGGCACTTCTGCCGCTGGGACCCGGAGCTGGTCATGGTCGGCCTGCGCTTCTCCAACGTGATGGACGTCGAGGACTACGCGGGGTTCCCCGCCTTCCACGCCGATCCGGCGCTGCGCCGCTGGAACCTCTGGGGCTACATCGACGCGCGCGACGGCGCCCAGGCGGTCGAGCGGGCGCTCGCCCACGACCGCCCCGGCGCCGACGTCTTCATCATCGCCAACGCCGACACCGTGATGACCAGGTCCAGTGCCAGCCTGATGGCCGAGGTCTACCCGGACGTCGAGGTCCGCCGGGAACTCGGCGAGCACGAGACCCTGCTCTGCATCGACAAGGCCCGCCGGGTGCTGGGCTACCAGCCGCGCCACTCCTGGCGCGACCACGTCGAGCCCACCGGCTGATCCGTCGATCGGCGGGCCGGAGCCCCGGTGAGCAGGGCCGCGCCATCCGATCGGGGGACAGGGTCTCGATTCGACGGTGGTGCGGCCCGCCGGTGCGGCCGGAATTGGTGCCGTGCGGTGGAAACCCGGTGCGGCGCGGTACCGCGAAAAGACCCTGCCTTCTACGGTGACGTCCGGCACGCGGGCGGGTGGACGTTGCCGGGAACCGACCCGGTGGTGCCGTCTCGGGCGTTCACAGGGAGTGATGGATGAAGGTCTGGAGTCGCACCGTCGCGGGTCTGGTCGCCGGGGCCGCCGTGGTGATGGGCGTACCGGCGGTCGCGGGCACCGTGGCGACCACGCTCACCGCCACGGACGCCGGCGCCACCGCACGGACCGGCGCGGCGGCGATGAGCAGCGGCAGCGCGCTCGGCGCGGCGCGCACGGTCGCCACCGCGGCGGCGGTGGTCCCGGGGGACACCCGGCTGGTGCCGAGCGTTCCGCGTACCGACACGCCGAGGATCACCAACGGCGAGATCAAGGATCTGGAGGTGATCGGCAACCGGGTCTTCATCGCCGGCACCTTCACCTCGATCGCCAACGTCGGCGCGACGGCGATCACGCAGCGGTCGCTGGCGTCGTACAACCTGGACACCGGGAAGATCGACACCGGCTTCCGGCCGACGTTCGACGGCTCCGTCGAGGCCGTCGAGGCCTCCCCCGACGGCTCGTCGCTCTACGTCGCGGGGTCGTTCAACACGGTCGGCGGCGTCACCAAGCGGAAGATCGTGCGGCTCAACCCGACCACCGGCGCGCCGATCGCGGCGTTCACCGCGACCGCGAACGCCCGCGCCACCGCGCTGGCCGTGAGCAGCACCGCGGTCTACGTGGGCGGCCAGTTCAGCACGGTGAACGGGGTGAGCCGCAGCGGCCTGGTCGCGCTCAACCCCACCACGGGCGCGGTGGACACCGGCTTCAACCTGCCGCTCACCGGCGGCATCGGCGTCGGCGGCATGCTCACCGTGCAGCAGCTCAAGCTGACCCACGACCGGAGCAAGCTGCTCGTCGTCCACACCGGCCGGCAGATCGCCGGCCAGGACCGCTACGGCGTCGGCCTGGTCAACACCGCCACCAAGACGCTGCTGCCGTGGCGTACCCGGCTGTGGGAGGACAACCTCTCCTTCGTCGGCGGCATCCAGCGGGTGTTCGCCGGTGACATCGCGCCGGACGACTCCTACTTCGTGGTCACCAGCGGCTCGGGCGGCGACCGCCCGCCGATCAACGACACCGCGATCGCGTACCCGCTCACCGGCGCCGACAACGTGCAGCCGCTCTGGGTGTCGCGGCACTTCGACAGCGTCTACTCGGTCGCCATCACCGCCACCGCCGTGTACGTGGGCGGCCACTTCAGCTGGCAGGAGTCGCCGACCTCCAACGTCCCCTGGCCGGGCCTGGACAACGTCGGGTACGGCACCGGCCAGGGCCTGAGCGGCTACGGCCTCGGCGACCAGGTGGTCCGCCGCGACCACCTCGGCGCCCTCGACCCGGCGACCGGCACCGCCCTGGAGTGGAACCCCGGCTCCAACTCGTACGAGGGCGAGAAGGCCATGCTGGCCACCTCCCGCGGTCTCCTCGTCGGCGGCGACGGCAACGTCAAGGGCGGCAAGACGGTCGGCCGGGTCGGCTTCTTCGACCAGTCCCGGGCGCCGGCGCCGTCGGCGGTCGACACCACCATCGTCACGCCCATCGAGGGCGCGGTGAAGCAGGCCAACGAGTCGTTCACGATCGGCGGCCAGGCGCTGACGCCGGCCGGGGTCAGCCGGGTCCAGGTCGAGATCCAGAACCGGAACACCAGCCAGTTCCTCCAGGACGACCTGACGACCTGGGGCGCCGCCAACAGCATCAACGCCACGGTCGCCGCGGTGAACACGGCCTCGACCACGTGGACGCTGCCGGTCTCGCTGCCCTCCGGCGTCTACCAGATCCAGGCGAAGACGTTCGGCCGCGACGGCGTCGGTGACGCCACGAAGGCCGTCAAGAAGATCGAGGCCTTCCGCTTCGACGACCTGCCGCCGTCGACGCGGATCGACTCGCCGCCCGGCGGCCTGCTCGCCACGAAGACCTTCGTGGCCACCGGCACCGCCACCGACGACAAGGGCGTCAGCTCGCTGATCTACTCGTTCCGCACCCCGGACAACCGGTACCTGCAGGACGACGGGACCGTCGCCGCGGTCTACAACACCTTCCGCGGCGAGCCGGACGTGATCGGCGCGCTGTCGACCACCTGGCAGTTCGAGGTGGCCCTGCCGATCGAGGGCCAGTGGAAGATGACCGCCACCTCGGTCGACACCGCCGGCCAGAGTGACCTGCGCGGCGACACCCGGGACTGGACCGTCTCGTCGACCGGCGTCCCGCCGACGGTGGCCATCAGCGCGCCCGCGCCGATGACCCCGCCGACCGCGGCCGCCCCGGTCACCGTCGCGCCCGGCGCCGCGATCACCTTCGCCGGCACCGCCCAGGACGACGACGCCGTCCGGTCGGTCGAGATCTACCTGCGCAACAGCACCACGCGGGAGTCCCTGGCCGCCGACGGCACGTGGGGCGCCGACTCGGTCGCCGCCTACTACCGCATCTCGCCGACCAACCTCAGCGCCGCGTCGTACTCCTGGTCCTTCACCACGGTGCCGCTCACCCCGGGGGTCTACGACTTCCGGGTACGGGCCACCGACAGCCTGGGTCTGACCACGTCCGGCACGAGCATGGGCCGGCTCAGCGTCACCGCGCAGGTGCCCGGCGACGCGTTCCCGAACGGCCTGCTGAGCTTCACCGGGGTCGACCAGAACGTCGACGAGCTGCACCTCAACCTGGCCGGCACGGCGACCGACGACAAGGGCGTGCAGAGCGTCCGGGTGGCGCTGCGCGACCTGGACACCGGCCGGTACGTGCAGCCGAACGGCACCATGGCCGCCGCCTTCGCCACGGTGAACGCCACGCTGGCCGCGCCGGGCGCGACGAGCACCGCGTTCACCCTGTCGATCGACCTGCCGACCAAGGGCGAGTACAGCGTCGAGGCGTGGGCCGTCGACACGGCGGGCCAGCAGGACGGCTCGACCTCCGGCGCCACGGCGCGGTACCTCGTGTACCCGGGTGACCTCGATCCGCGGCTGGAGCCGAGCATCACCCCGGTCGAGGGCCAGGCCTACACCGGCGGCCGGATCGTGGTCACCGGACGGGCGGTCGACGACATCGGGATGCTCCGCGTGGACATCCAGATCTCCAACAGCGCGGGCCAGGGGATGAACGCCGCCGGCACCTTCAGCACGCCGAGCACTCCCGGCAACTTCCCGTGGATCGCGTCCTTCCTGACCAGCCCGGGTTCCCCGGGGTCGAACTTCGCGTACACCTCGCCGGTGATCCCGGCGGGCACCTACACCGTCTCGATCCGCGGCACCGACAACTACGGGCAGCTCCAGCAGCCACCGCGGACCGTCTCGGTGACCGTCAGCTGAGCCGATCGGCCGCGGACCGGTCCAGCCCTCGGGCCGGACCGGTCCGCGCCGTTCAGCGCGGGGTGATGAGGCACATGCCGCCGGACGCCGGACGGTCCATCGTGGCCAGCGCCTCGGGCACCTCGTCGAGGCCGATGGTGCGGGTGATCAGCTCGCCGGGGCGCAGCACGCCGGCGGTGACCAGCCGGAGCAGGTCCGGGTAGGCGTGCGCGGCCATGCCGTGGCTGCCGCGCAACTCCAGTTCGTACGCGATCACCAGCTCCATCGGCAGCGCCGGACGGCCCTGCGCGGCCGGGAGGAGGCCGACCTGGACGTGCCGGCCGCGCCGCCGCAGGCTCTCGACGGACGCCACGCAGGTGGCGGGACTGCCCAGCGCGTCGACCGACAGGTGGGCGCCGCCGCCGGTCGCCTCCCGGACGGCCGCGGCCACCGCGCCGGGCCCGGTGAGCGCGCCGCCGTCCAGGCAGACCGCCGCCCCGCAGCGCCGGGCGAGTTCCAGCGCGCCGGGGGAGATGTCGACCGCCACCACCCGCGCGCCGCAGGCTGCCGCGATCATCACGGCCGACAGGCCCACGCCACCGCAGCCGTGCACGGCCACCCACTCGCCCGCGGCCACCCGCCCCTGGGACACGACGGCCCGGAACGCCGTGGCGAAGCGGCAGCCGAGGGCCGCCGCGGTCGGGTGGTCCAGGTCGTCGGGGAGCCGGACCAGGTTGACGTCGGCGTGCCGCACCACCACGTACTCGGCGAACGAACCCCAGTGGGTGAAGCCCGGCTGCGTCTGCCGTTCGCAGACCTGCTGGTCGCCGGCGAGGCAGGCGGGGCACTGCCCGCACGCGCAGACGAAGGGCGCGGTGACCCGGTCGCCGGGCCGCCAGCCGCGCACGCCCGCACCGACCGCCGCGACCACACCGGCGAACTCGTGCCCGGGGACGTGCGGAGGGCGGACGTCGGGGTCGTGCCCCCGCCACCCGTGCCAGTCGCTGCGGCACAACCCCGTCGCCTCGACCCGGACGACCGCGCCGTCGGGCGGCGCCAACGGGTCGGGCACGTCGCGGACCTCGGGTCGGGCACCGAACTCGTCGAAGATCACGGCACGCATGTCCCGCATCCTCACACGCGTGGGCGATCAGCGCGGACGGCGGCGTCCCGTGCCCGGCTGCGGTCCTGGTGGGGCGGCCGGCGCATATCGCCGCTTCCCGCGTGGGGCGGATGCCACGATGGGGGGCGTGACAGCGCCGGGCTGGTATCTCGTGGGGGCGCCGTGGGACTGCTCGGGGCTCGGCCGGGGCGAGCGGCTCGCGCCGGCGGCGCTGCGCGCGGCCGGGCTGTCGGATCTCGTCCCCGACGACGCCGGGGACGCGCCGATCGTCATCGACGACGACCGGCGGGACGACGCCACCGGCGTCCGCGCGCTGGGACAGACCAGCCGGGCCGCGCGGGTGCTGGCCGACCGGCTCGCCGAGGCCGCCGGGCGCCGGCCCGGCCGCCGGCCGCTGGTGCTCGGCGGTGACTGCAGCCTGCTGCTCGGTGTCCTGCCCTGGTTGCGCCGGGACCGCGGCCGGGTGGGCCTCTGGTTCGTCGACGGACACCCCGACTTCCTCGACGGCGCCGCCTCGCCGACGGGGGAGACGGCCGACATGGACCTGGCCCTGCTCACCGGCTCCGGTCCCGCGCAGCTCACCACGCCGGCCGGGGTGACCGCGCCGCTCGTCGCGCCCGCCGACGTGGTGCTGATCGGCCACCGGACCCGCGACCTCGACCCGGAGGCCGCCGCCGAGGTGGCCCGGCTGCCCGACAGCATCCGGCGCATCGACGCCCCGGCGGTCGTCGACGCGCCGCGGCGGTGCGGCGAGCGCGCCGCGGCCCTGCTGGCCGACGTCGACGGGGGAGTCTGGCTGCACGTCGACTGCGACGTCCTCGACCCGGCGGCCATGCCGGCCGTCAGTTATCCGCAACCCGGCGGACCGACCCTCGGACAGCTGGCCGATCTCCTGGCGCCGCTCTTCGCCTCGCCCCGGCTGCTCGGCGTGAGCGTCGCCGACTTCCGGCCCGACCTGGATCCGGCGGGCGCCCACGCGGCAGCGCTGGTCGCGCTGTTACGCGAGTTCCTGTCCGTCGACACGCCACCCAGCTCCTGACGGCTGGTCATCGCATTTCCCGGATGCTTCTGGTGACGCCCCGGTAAGGTCGTTCCCGCTGCTCATTGCGGGTCTCGGTGCGCAATGGTCAGGCCGCAAATTGCAGATGGGCAAAGGAATTGACGAGGCCACAAGAACGCGATTCCCAAGCAAATCCCATTGACGTCGACAAATCTTGACTAGTGTCGTCGCGGGGCGCACCGTGAAAGGCGCCGGCACCCGAGAGGTCGCCGGGTCGCCATTTCAGGAGGCGGTCATGCGATGGAACCCGTTCGCCGGCGCGTATCTCGCCGACCCGGCGCAGGTGTGGCGGCGGCTCCTCGACTCGCCGGGCGGGGTGCACCACGACGAGGACCTCGGGCTGTGGCTGATCACCCGGCACGCCGACGTGCGACGGGCGCTCGGTGACACCGAGAGCTTCGGCAACGCCCTCACCCTCGCGCCGGTCTACGACGTCTGCCCGGAGGCGCTGGCCGTCATCATGCGGATCGACGCCCCGCCCACCACGGCCGCCGCGGATCCGCCGGTGCATCCGCGGACCCGCCGGGCCCTGCGGGCCACCTTCGCCAACACCGGCGGCCGGGTCGAGCAGCGGTACGGCGCGATCGTCCGGCGCCGGGTCGACGAACTGGTGTCCCGGCTCGCCGCCCGTGCCGGCCAGCAGGTCGACCTCGTCCCGGAGTTCACCACCGAGCTGCCCCTGCTCGTCCTGCTCGACCTCCTCGGCGTGCCGGAGCGGGACATCGCCCGCGTCCGGGCCTGGGCCGACGGCCAGATCGCCCTGGTCTGGGGGCGGCCCGACCCGGCGGAACAGGTCCGGCTCGCCCGGGGCCTGCTGGAGTTCTGGCGCTACTGCCAGGAACTCGTGCGCGACCGGCTCGACGGTGGCCGGCCCGGCGACGGCTACGTGGACCAGCTGCTCGCGTACCGGAACGGCGACGACGAGGTGCTCACGGTCGCCGAGGTGTCGAGCATCGTGTTCAACCTCCTGGTCGCCGGGCACGAGACCACGGCCGGTCTGCTCGCCCACGCGCTGGACCAGGCGCTCTCCGACCCCGACCGGTGGCGGACGCTCGCCGCGGAGCCGCACCGGGTCCCCGCGTTCCTCGCCGAGACACTGCGCTTCGCGCCGGCCATCGATGGGTGGCTGCGGGTGACCAACCGGCCGGTCACCATGGGCGGCGTCACCATCCCGGCCGGGGCGCGCTGCCTGCTGCTGATCGGCGCCGCCAACCGGGATCCGGCGGTGTTCGCCCACCCGGACCGGTTCGATCCGGAGCGGACCGACGCGACCGACCACCTCTCCTTCGGGCACGGGCCCCACTTCTGCATCGGCGCGGCCCTGGCGCGGCTGGAGGCCGGGATCGCGCTCACCCGGCTCGCCGCGGCCGTGCCCGGGCTGCGGCTGGCCCCCGGCCACCGCCGGTCGTACCACGCCAACGTGGCGTTCCGGGCGCACCGCGGCCTGCCGGTGGTCATCGACACGGCGGTGCCGTCCGGCGGCCGGGCCGTGCCCGCCGTCGAGCGGCCGGCGGCCTGACCCGCGTGCCGGGCGTTGACCTGCGGAGGCGGTCACGCAGCGGAGTCATGTCTTCACACCCGCCGGTCGATGGGTTAAGAATTGTCCCCTGCGAAGGCCCAGTCATCACCCCACCCCGATCTGATGCCGATGCCGACCCGGCGTCGCGAAGGTGAGCACATGGATCGCACGCCGCCGTCGAGCGCCGCTCACTCCGCGGCCAGCCACCGGTTCCGCGCCGAGTTGCGTCGCTGGCGGACACGGCAGGGGCTGACCCAGCGGGCGCTGGCGGAGCTGGTGCGGTTCAGCCGCGAGACGGTCGCCGCGGTCGAGTCCGGTCGCCGGTTCGGCAGCCAGGAGTTCGCCGTGCGCTGCGACGAGGTGCTGTGCACCGGGGGCCGGCTGGCGGCGTTGTGGCCCCAGGTCGCGGCGGAACAGTTGGCCGCGGACGGCCGGCGCGGACCCCGCTTCGGCGAGGTGGCGCGGCTGGACCCGGCGCCGGCCCCCCGGCGCGACGCGCGCGACCCGGAGGCGGTGGTGGCCGCCATCGACGAGTTGCGGGAGCTGATCGGTCAGGTGCTCGGCCAGCCGGAGACCGACGGGCCGCCGTCGCCGGCGCCGGGCCGGCACTGACCCGGCGGGCCGCCGCACCCGGCCGGGCCGGCGCGTGCCGCCGGCGCTGCCAACTCTGGGTACAGATGCTGGTACGGGCTGTTTGTACCACCGTCAGGTCTGGTCTGGGCGCACGGCTTCCGGCGCAATGAGACGTGCAATCCGCAAATGCAGATAGAACTTTGTAGATGAGTGCGGGGAGTCAGCCTTGGCGTCGAGCACGAGGTCCCACGCGGCCCGACCCTACCCGACCCGCCGCCGCGGCTGGAAGATTGCCGCCCGGATGCGCCTCATCGTCGCGGCCCCGCTGGTCGCCGTGCTGGGCTTCGCCGGCCTGGCGCTGACCGAGAGCGCCCGCCAGACCACCCGCGCCAGCGACCTCGGCCTGCTGGCCCAGCTCGGCGCCGAGGCGGGCGACCTGGCCCACCGGCTGCAGAACGAGCGCATCGTCGCCGCCGACCTGCTCACCCGGGGCGCGCCGGAGCAGCAGGACGCCTTCGCGGACGCCACCACCGCCACCGACGCCGCCGTGGCCCACTACCGCCGGCAGCGGGCGAAGCTGCCCGCCGGCTCCGCCGCGGACCAGGCCGTCCTGCCGCGGATCGACGCGGCGCTGACCGGCCTGCCCCCGCTGCGCGCCCAGGTGCGCACCGCGGAGCGCGCCTCGGTGTCGGCCATGACCTTCAGCTACCGGATCGCCATCGCCGACCTGCTCAGCCTCCGCGAGAGCGTCACCCTGGGCGTGGTCAACGCCCGGATCGCGGACGGCATCCGCGCCTCGGCGGCGCTGTCCAAGGTGGCCGAGGCGGTCGGCCAGCAGCAGGTCGCCGTCCTGCGCGCGGTCGCGGCCGACCAGCTGACGCCCGCCATGCAGCAGGACATCACCGCCGCGCGGACCGGCTTCACCGAGTCGAGCCTCGCCTTCCTGGCGCTCGCCCGGCCCGCCTGGCAGGGCTGGTGGGAGCAGGCCGGCAGCGGCGAGAGCGCGCTGCTGCTGCAACGGATGCAGGACCAGGTGTCCCGGAGCGTCGCGGGCAGCCGGCTGGAGCTGGACCTCGACACCTGGGTGACCGCCACGCGGCAGTGGTCCGTGCGCCTGGCCGAGCTGCGCCAGCGGGTCGACGCGGCGGTGCTCGACGACGTCCGCGCCGCGCACGCGGACCAGCGGCGGCGCACGGTGGTGGAAGCGGCGGCCGCCATGGTGGCCCTGTTGCTCACCACGCTGGTCACCTGGGCGGTGGCCCGGCAGATCACCCGGCGGCTCCGGCGGCTGCGGGACGCGGCCAACGCCGTCGCGTTCGAGCGCCTGCCGCAGGTGGTGGCCCGCCTCCAGCAGCCGGACAGCTCCTCGGTGGACCCCGACGAGCTGGCCCGGCGGCAGGCCGCCGACGCGCTGGAACCGTCCAGCGACGACGAGATCGGCGAGGTGGGGCAGGCGTTCACGGCGGTGCACCGCGCGGCGGTGCGCACGGCGGCCGAGCAGGCCGTGATGCGGGCCAACACCGCCGAGATCTTCATCCACCTGAGCCGCCGCGAGCAGCGGCTGGTCGACGCGGTGCTGGCCCAGGTCGACAAGGTCGAGCGGGACGAGACCGACCCGGACCGGCTGCACCAGCTCTACACGCTGGACAACCTGGCCACCCGGATGGGGCGGATCAACGCGAGCCTGCTGGTGCTCGGCGGGGTCGGTGTCGGGCGGGTCCGCCACCACGACGTGCCGCTGCAACAGGTGCTCCAGGCGGCGCAGAGCCAGATCGAGCACTACGCCCGGATCCGCCTCGGCCTGGTCGACGGTGACGTCGCCATCGCCGCCGAGTCCGTCGACGAGGTCGTGCACCTGCTGGCCGAGCTGATGGAGAACGCCACCGGATACGCCCCGCCGGAGACCGAGACCTGGGTGACCGGCCGCAGCCTGGGCGACCGGGTGATCGTCCAGATCAGCGACGAGGGCGTGGGCCTGTCCCCGCAGCGCCGGCAACAGCTCAACGACCTGCTCGTCCGCCCGCCCGCCATCGACGTCGCCGCCGTGCGGGCGATGGGGCTGGTCGTGGTGGGGCAGCTCGCCGCGCGGCTCGGCGTGGCCGTGCAGCTCCGCCCCGGCCCCCGCCGCGGCACCATCGCCGAGGTGGCGCTGCCGGGCGCGATCGTCCGGCCGCTGCCCCCGGAGGAGTTCCTGCTCACCCCCGCCCGACCGTCCCGGCGGGCGGCGCGGACCGCCGTCGCGACTCCGTACCGGGCGGCGCCGGAGCCCTGGGCCGGCAGCCCGGTGGCCGAGCAGGTGCTGCCGGTGGCGCCGGTCTACCGGCCCGCGCCCGGGCCGGACCGCGTCGCCGCGCCCACCGAGGAGCTCGTCATCTTCCACCAGGTCAACCACTGGTTCCAGGCCGACCGTCCGGACGCCGGGAACGGCACGCCGTGGGCCAGCCCCGCCGACGACGCCTGGCGTACGGCGGCCCGGGCCGACTCGCCCGAGGTCGCCGGCACCACCACCTCCGGCCTGCCCAAGCGGCAGCCGCAGCAGCACCTCGTGCCGGGCGGCGTCACCGTGCCGCGGCAGCGCTCCGAGCACCGCGACCCGGCCCGGGTGGCCACCGCGATGGCCGCGTACGCCCGGGGAGTCGCGGGCCGCCGGCCCAATCTGATCAACAACTGACCCGACAGGGAGTGCACGTGACCGACCACCAGGATCTCGGCTGGCTGCTGGACGCCTTCGCCGAGCGCGCCACCGAGGTCAGCCATGCGATCGCCATCTCCAGCGACGGCCTGATGGTGGCCGCCACGCGAGGGCTCCCACCCGACCGGGCCGACCAGCTGGCGGCGACCGGCAGCGGGCTGGTGAGCCTGCTCCGCGGCGCGGCCGCCTTCTTCGACGCCGGCGCGGTGATCTCCAACGTCACCCAGCTCGAGGGCGGCTTCATGTTCTCCATGGCCTTCAACGACGGCGCCTCCCTGCTCGTGCTCGCCGATCCGCAGTGCGACGTCGGCAAGGTCTCCTACGAGATGACCGAGCTGGCGAACCGCATCGGCGACGCCCTGACCCCGGCG
>NZ_JBSSLX010000142.1:0-15396 GCF_053890995.1 Micromonospora sp. I033
TGGGCGGCCCGCAGGCAGTAGAAGGCCCCGGAGCGGTAGTGCAGCAGGGCAGGGTCGGTCGGCCGCAGCGCGGCGGCCACCGCGGCGTTGCCCTCGTGGCCGGCGGAGCCGATCGTGTAGTACCCCTCGCCGAAGCTGCGCAGCCAGCGCCCGGCGAGATCGAGCAGCCGGCTGGTCAGCTGGGCGTCGAACAGAGCCAGCGCCTGCGCCCCGGTCAGCGGCGCGCCGCCGGGCAGCGGTTCACCCAGCTCCCGCCGCTGGGCGGGGGCGCCGAGCGCGGTCAGGGCGGCCCGGAACCGGTCGTCGAGATCTTGCGGGGTGGTCACGTCGGACAGCATTACCGACCGGGGCCCACCTCGCCCAGTCGGACACGTTCCGCCCGGCCGGGGTCAGGCCTCCCCGCAGTCCTCGGGGCAGCCGCCGTCGGAGACCTTCCAGACCAGGTCACGCAGGGTGGCCAGCTCGGCGGTGGTGAGCCCGCCGAGGAGTCGGGAGTCCGACATCACCCGCCGGACCCGCTCCCGGACCCGCCGGCCCTCCGCGGTCACCACCAGCGTCTTCTGCCGCCGGTCGGCAGGGTCGACCCGCCGCTCCACCAGCCCCGCGTGCTCCAGCTTGTCGACCAGCCCGGTGACGTTGGAGCGGTCGCAGTGCAACTGCTCGGCGAGGTCCCGGGCGGGCAGCGGGCGGTCGGGGTCCAGCTCGTGCAGGGCGCGCGCGGCGGCCGGGGTGAGCCCCAGCTCGGCGATCTCCGCGTCCTGGTAGTGCCGCATGGCCGAGGCGATGTGCATGATCCGGCGCACGGCGTCCCCGGCCAGGCCGGAGCGGTCGCCGGTGTCGGGGCCGGCGGTGGGGACGGTGGATTGCGCCATGTCTCACATCGTACTTGCGAACCAATCGTTGACTAGCTTCACTATTGAGCACTCACGAGAAGCTGGCCCCGGACGGCAGGGTCCACGACGCCACCACGGAGACCCTGCTCCGCGACCTCCTGGAGGCCCTGGCCGCCGAGATCCGGGTCACCCGGCTCGCCGCCGCCTCGGCCTGATCCCCCGGCCCGGGCGGCCCGGGTCACGGCCGCGTGCCGGCGACCTCGGTACCGCCCGGGACCGGGCGGGTGACCGGCACCGGGCGGCCGGCCCGCGCAGCGGCGATCGCACCGGCCAGCAGCAGAACGGCGGTCAGGACCGCCGGAGGCAGGGCGAGCGCCGGGCCGCCCCGGCCGGTCGCGGCGAGGGCGAGATGCAGGCCGCCCACCAGGGTCACCCCCAGCACGGCGGCGAGCAGCGTGCCGGTGGAGACGGCCGCGGAGAGCGCCGCGGCCGCGCCGGCCGGCACGACGCCGGTGAGCCGGGTGACCAGTGGACTGAACGCCGCCGCGTGCGCCGCCCCGCCCGCCACCAGCAGCACGCTTCCCGCCGGCCACGGCCAGCCCGTCACGGAGAGCCCGGCCAGCGCCACCACCACCGCCGCCAGCACCGGCGGGCCGGCGACCGGCAGCACCGCCCGGACCCGCTCCGGCAGCCGCGCCACCACGAGGCCGCACAGGGCGAAGCCCGCGGCGTACGGGAGGAAGGCCAGTCCCGCCGCCAGCGCGGTGAAGCCCAGCCCGTCCTGGAGCCGCAGGGTGAGCACGAACAGGAAGCCGGCGTAGCAGCCCATCACCACGCAGCAGGCGAGCAGCCCGGCCGGCACCCCGGGATGGCGCAGCACCGCCACGTCCAGCAGCGGGGCCGCGCCGCGGCGGGCGCGCCGGGCCTCGTACCCCAGGAAGAGCCGCAGCCCGGCGGCCCCGACGGCGACCGCGGCGGCCCGGACCCACCCGGGCCAGCCGAGGTCCCCGCCGAGCACCAGCGGCAGCACCAGGGCGAGCATGGCGGCGGCGAGGAGCAGCACGCCCGGCAGGTCCAGCGGCTCCCGGCGGGGCGGGTCGGCCGGCAGGCCGGCGAACACCCGCCGCCCGACGACCAGGAGCACCACGCCGACCGGCACGTTGACCAGGAACGCGGCCCGCCAGGTCAGGCCGCCGAGATCGAGGGTCACCAGCAGCCCGCCGAGGACCTGGCCGGCGGCCACCCCGAGGGCCAGCACCATCGAGTACGCCCCGATCGCCCGCGCCCGGGCGGCGCCGGGGACGGCCGCCTGGATCAGCGAGAGCACCTGCGGCACCATCAGCGCGCCGGCCGCGCCCTGAGCCACCCGGGCCAGCACCAGCGCGACCGGTCCCGGGGCGAGGCCGCAGGCGAGCGAGGCCAGCGTGAAGCCGGCCAGGCCGAGCTCGAAGATCCGCGGGTAGCCGTGCCGGGCGCCGAGCCGGGCACCGACGACCACCAGCACGGCGAAGGTGAGCGTGTAGCCGGCCAGCACGAGCTGCTGCACGGCCGGGGGGCCGGCCAGGTCGGCGCGGATCGCGGGCGCGGCCACCGCCGCGATCGAGGTGTCCATGGAGGCCATCGCCTGCCCGGTGAGCAGGACGGTCAGCAGGGCGGCGGTCCGGCGGGTCGACTCGGTCACGCCGCCACCCTGCCGGCCCGCTCGGCCGGCGGTCTTGTCGATCCTTGCGGCGCCGTCCTGTCGCCCGGTCGGCCTACCCTGACCGGCATGCGTACCGCCACGCCGCTGCTGGCGCACCCGGATTTCCGGATCACCGTGGTGCGCTGCCGGGACGACCACACCGGCTGGTCCGCGCCCGAGCCGGCCACCGCGTACGGTCTCGTGCTGACCCGGCGGGGTCGCTTCCGCCGGGCCGGGCGCGGCGGCGCCGAGTTCGTCGAGCCGACCGTGGCCTACCTGACCGTGCCCGGCGAGGAGGAACGCTTCGCCCACCCGGCCGGCGGGGACGACTGCACCTCGGTGCACCTGTCGGAGCGGCTGTGGCGGGAGCTGTTCGCGGACCGGCCGGTGCCGGCCGTGGCGCACGTCGACGCCCGGGTGGACCTGGCCCACCGGCTGCTGCTGCGGTCCGCGGCCGACCCCGACCACGCGGCGGCCGAGCGGCTGGTCCGGCTGGTCGGCGCGGCCACCGGGCCGGCGGCGGGCGGCAGCGGGCCGGACCAGCGGCTGGTCGAGCGGGCCCGGGCCGCCCTACACGACGGCGCTCCCGAGGCCGCCGGCCTGTTCCCGCTGGCCCGGGCGCTCGGGGTCTCGCCCTACCGGCTCAGCCGGGAGTTCCAGGCGCGGGTGGGGGTGCCGCTGACCCGCTACCGGAACCGGCTGCGGGTCGGGCGGCTCCTCGACCGGCTCGAGGAGGGCGCGGAGAGCCTGGCCGGCCTCGCCACCGAGCTGGGCTTCGCCGACCAGGCCCACCTGACCCGCACGGTCCGCGCCCAACTGGGCCACACCCCGGGCCGGCTGCGGCGGCTGCTCGGCTGACGTCGGCGCGCGAACTTCCGGCCGGGGGCCGCTGTTCGGCAAGAAGTGCCGTCCCCGGTCGCCTGCCGGCCACCTGGTGGACATCGACGGTCGCGAGGCTGCCCGGAGTCGAGGAACCGGACTCCGGGGAGGAAACCGATGGCGCTGTCCCGACGTACCATCCTGCTCAGCGGCGCGGCGCTCGGCGCCGCCGGCGCGGTGACCGGGCTGCCGACGGCGGCCGGCGCGGCGGCGGCCGGCCCGCTGCGCAGCGACCCGTTCACCCTCGGGGTGGCCTCCGGCGACCCGGACCACGAGGGCTTCGTGCTCTGGACCCGGTTGGCCCCCGAGCCGCTCGCCGAGGACGGCCTGGGCGGGATGCCGTCCCGGGTGGTGCCGGTGCACTGGGAGCTGGCCGCCGACGAGAACTTCCGGCACGTGGTCCGCCGCGGCGCCGTGCCGGCCCGCCCGGAGTCGGCGCACAGCGTGCACGTCGAGCTGGACGGGCTGCTCGCCGGCCGGGAGTACTTCTACCGGTTCCGGGCCGAGCGGTGGATCTCCCCGGTCGGGCGCACCCGCACCGCGCCGGCGCCGTGGCACCTGCCGTCCGCGCTGGCCATGGGCTTCGTCTCCTGCTCCCAGTACGAGCACGGCTGGTTCACCGCGTACCGCCGGCTGGCGGAGACCGAGCCGGAGCTGATCCTGCACCTCGGCGACTACCAGTACGAGTACGCGCCGGACACCTACACCGTGCCGGGCGGCAACCCGCGCGACCACGAGGGGCCGGAGACCCGGACGCTGGCCAACTACCGGCAGCGGCACGCCCAGTACAAGACGGACAGCGACCTCCAGGCCGCGCACGCGGTCGCCCCCTGGGTGGTGGTCTTCGACGACCACGAGGTCGAGAACAACTGGGCGGACGAGGTGCCCGAGGCGCCGGACCCGGACTTCCTGGCCCGGCGGGCGGCCGCGTTCCAGGCCTACTACGAGAACATGCCGCTGCGCCGCACCTCGATCCCGCGCGGCATCGACATGCAGCTCTACCGGCGGGTGCGCTGGGGCCGGCTGGCCACGTTCCACATGCTCGACACCCGGCAGTACCGGGACGACCAGGGCTGCGGCGACGGCTACCGGGACTGCGCGGCGGCGTACGACCCGGCCCGGTCGATCACCGGGGCCGAGCAGGAGGCGTGGCTGCTGGACGGGTTCCGCCGCTCCGAGGCCCGCTGGGACATCCTCGGCCAGCAGGTCTTCTTCGCCCAGCGGGACAACAACTCCGGCCCGCTCACGGTGACCAGCATGGACGCCTGGGACGGGTACGTCGCCTCCCGGGACCGGATCACCCGGGGCTGGGTGGCCGCCGGGGTACGCAACCCGGTGGTGCTCACCGGCGACGTGCACGCGCACTGGGCCAGCGACCTCAAGCTGGACTACGCCGACCCGACCTCCCGCACGGTCGGCAGCGAGCTGGTCTGCTCCTCGATCACCTCCGGCGGCGACGGCGCGGACTCGGCCACCGGGTCGCACCCGTGGCTGGCGTTCAACCCGCACCTGCGCTTCCAGAACAACCTGCGCGGCTACGTCCGCACCACGATCACCCCGGCCCAGCTCGCCGCGAACTTCGACGTGCTGCCGTACGTGAGCCGGCCGGACGCGCCCGCGCACACCCGGGCCACCTTCGTCATCGAGGACCGGGTCCCGGGCTTGAACCTGACGTACGACCGGCCGCCAGCCGGGGCCCGGAGCCTGGCGCCCGAGAATGCAGGCGACCTGGGCCGGCAGACGGTCGAGTCGGAGACCGTCCGCCCCTGACCCCGGGCGGTGCGGCGGGGTGGTCGCCCGGACCGGGCGGCCACCCCACTTGGCCGCACCCGCTTCAAACCCGGGCGGCCACCCCACGGCCGCGCCCGACTCAGCCGGGCAGGAAGGAGAAGCGGACCTGCCGGCTCGGGTTGTCGCCGTTGGTGTCGACCAGGCAGAGGGACTGCCAGGTGCCGAGCTGGAGCCGCCCGCCGAGCACCGGCAGGGTGGCGTACGGGGGGACGAAGGCGGGCAGCACGTGGTCCCGGCCGTGCCCGGGCGAGCCGTGCCGGTGCCGCCAGCGGTCGTCGGTGGGGAGCAGGTCGTCCAGGGCGCGCAGCAGGTCGTCGTCCGAGCCGGAGCCGGTCTCGATGATCGCCAGCCCGGCGGTGGCGTGCGGCACGAACACGTGCAGCAGGCCGTCGCCCTGGCCGGCGACGAACCGTTCGGCCTCGCTGGTGATGTCCCGGACGGTCGGCCGGGACCCGGTCTGGACGGTGATCACCTCACTGCGCATACGGCGCATTCTGCCGCAACGGCTCAGGAACCGCCCCCGCCACCGCCACAGTCCCCGCCGCCGCTCCCGGCGTCGCCGCCCGAGTCGTAGGAGGGCAGGTCCAGGCCGCCGCTCTCCGGCTGCGGCGGCGTGTACGGAAACAGCACGGCCGGGCCGGCGTCGGCCCGGTAGCCGGCGGCGGACCGGCGCCGGTCCCGGATCGTCTCGACGCCCACCAGCACGAGCACGACGCCGACGGCGACGCCGAGCAGCGGACCCGGGCTCCAGTCCGGGGAGAGGGCGATGTCGCGCGCCAGGATCGCTCCGGAGATCGCCACGACGATCGCGCCGACGGCCGCCAGCACGCCACCCACCAGGAGCTGTCGTTCCCGCATGGCGGCAGGGTAGCCGGGCGGAGCCAGCCCGGTCCCACCCAGCACATCCGGCCGTCGCACAAAGTTACCGGCGAGTACCTGTGTTCAGCGTCGCGTCTGGGGGAGGGAGACGTGACGACGAGCGCCACCAGGGGGCAGGATGGCGCTAGAGACCTATCCCACACAGAACCGAGGGAACGCCTGTGGCTACGGAACGCAAGCGCCCGGTGATCACCGCTGGTCTGCCGAGCCAGCTTCCGGACATCGACCCTGAAGAGACCAGCGAATGGGTCGAGTCGCTTGACGGTGTCATCGACGAGCGCGGAACCAAGCGCGCCCGCTACGTCATGCTGCGCCTGCTCGAGCGGGCCCGCGAGCGCCAGGTCGGGGTGCCGTCGCTGACGACCACCGACTACATCAACACCATCCCGCCGGAGCGCGAGCCCTGGTTCCCGGGTGACGAGCACATCGAGCGGCGGCTCCGGGCCTACATCCGGTGGAACGCCGCCATGCTGGTGCACCGGGCGCAGCGGCCGGAGATCGGCGTGGGTGGCCACATCTCCACCTTCGCCAGCTCCGCGTCCCTCTACGAGGTGGGCTTCAACCACTTCTTCCGGGGCAAGGACCACCCGGGTGGCGGCGACCACATCTTCTACCAGGGCCACGCCTCCCCGGGCATGTACGCGCGGGCGTTCCTGGAGGGCCGGCTCAACGCCGACCAGCTCGACGGCTTCCGGCAGGAGCTGTCGCACCCGAACGGCGGCCTGCCGTCGTACCCGCACCCGCGGCTCATGCCGGACTTCTGGGAGTTCCCCACCGTCTCCATGGGCCTCGGGCCGATGAACGCGATCTACCAGGCCCGGTTCAACCGCTACCTGCACCACCGGGGCATCAAGGACACCTCCCAGCAGCACGTCTGGGCGTTCCTCGGCGACGGTGAGATGGACGAGGTCGAGTCGCTCGGCGCGATCGGCGTGGCCGCCCGCGAGGAGCTGGACAACCTCACCTTCGTGATCAACTGCAACCTGCAGCGGCTCGACGGCCCGGTGCGGGGCAACGGCAAGGTCATGCAGGAGCTGGAGGCGTTCTTCCGGGGCGCCGGCTGGAACGTCATCAAGGTGGTCTGGGGCCGCGAGTGGGACCCGCTGCTCGCCGCGGACACCGACGGCGCCCTGGTCAACCTGATGAACACCACGCCCGACGGTGACTACCAGACCTACAAGGCGGAGTCCGGGGCGTACGTCCGGGAGCACTTCTTCGGGCGCGACCCGCGCACCCGCAAGATGGTCGAGCACCTGAGCGACGACGAGATCTGGAACCTCAAGCGGGGTGGCCACGACTACCGGAAGCTCTACGCGGCCTACAAGGCGGCCATGGAGCACACCGGCCAGCCGACGGTGATCCTGGCCAAGACCATCAAGGGCTGGACGCTGGGCTCGCACTTCGAGGCCCGCAACGCCACCCACCAGATGAAGAAGCTGACGCTGGAGGACCTCAAGCTCTTCCGCGACCGGCTCTACCTGGACATCCCGGACAAGCAGCTGGAGGACAACCCGTACCTCCCGCCGTACTTCCACCCGGGCGAGAAGTCCGACGAGGTGGAGTACCTGCACGAGCGGCGCAAGCAGCTCGGCGGCTACCTGCCGACCCGCCGGACCACCGGCAAGACGCTGCAGATCCCGGGCGCGGAGCGCTTCTCCGACGTCAAGCGCGGCTCGGGCAAGCAGAAGGTGGCCACCACCATGGCCTTCGTCCGCCTGCTCAAGGACCTGATGAAGGACAAGGAGTTCGGCAAGCGCTGGGTGCCGATCATCCCGGACGAGGCCCGCACCTTCGGCATGGACTCGCTGTTCCCGACGGCGAAGATCTACTCGCCGCACGGCCAGCGGTACACCTCGGTGGACCGGGAGCTGTTCCTGTCGTACAAGGAGGCCACCACCGGCCAGATCCTGCACGAGGGGATCAACGAGGCCGGCTCGGTCGCCTCGTTCACCGCGGCCGGCACGTCGTACGCCACGCACGACGAGCCGATGATCCCGCTCTACATCTTCTACTCGATGTTCGGGTTCCAGCGGACCGGCGACGGGCTCTGGGCCGCGGCCGACCAGATGGCGCGGGGCTTCCTGCTCGGCGCGACCGCCGGCCGGACCACGCTCAACGGTGAGGGCCTGCAGCACGAGGACGGCCACTCGCTGCTGCTCGCCGCCACCAACCCGGCGGTGGCGGCCTACGACCCGGCGTTCGCCTTCGAGATCTCGCACATCATGGAGAGCGGCCTGCACCGGATGTACGGCGAGGCGCAGGAGAACATCTTCTACTACCTCACCGTCTACAACGAGCCGATCTTCCAGCCGGCCGAGCCGGAGGGTGTGGACGTCGAGGGCATCGTCAAGGGCATCTACCGCTACTCGCCGGCCCCGCAGGTCGACGGGGACGGGCCGAAGGCCAACATCCTGGCCTCCGGCACGGGCATGCAGTGGGCGCTCAAGGCGCAGAAGCTGCTCGCCGAGGACTGGGGCGTGGCCGCCGACGTCTGGTCGGTGACCTCGTGGACCGAGCTGCGCCGGGACGCGGTGGAGTGCGAGGAGCACAACCTGCTCAACCCGGGCGGCGAGCAGCGGGTGCCGTACATCCAGCGGAAGCTGGCCGACGCCGACGGGCCGAAGGTCGCGGTGAGCGACTGGATGCGCGCGGTGCCGGACCTGATCGCCCGCTGGGTGCCCGGCGACTACACCTCGCTCGGCACCGACGGCTTCGGCATGTCGGACACCCGGCACGCGCTGCGGCGCCACTTCCACGTGGACGCCGAGTCGGTGGCTGTCGCGACGCTGCGCCAGCTCGCCCTGCGCGGCGCGGTGCCGGCCCACGTGCCGGCCGAGGCCGCCAAGAAGTACGCGCTGGACGACGTCAACGCCGCTCCGGTCGGGGAGACCGGCGGCGACAGCTGACCGATCCGGTACGAAGGGGCCCGGCGCGCGACGCGCCGGGCCCCTTCGCCGTCTTCTGCGAGCAACTCACGCCGGCGCGCGGGCCGGGGTCAGGGCGGCGACGAAGGGCTCGACGGCGGCGCGCCAGCCGGCCGGGTTGTCGTAGTGCAGGACGTGCCCGGCGTCGGGCACCAGTGCGAAAAGGCCATCGGGCAGCAGCGCGGCCATCTCCCGCTGCCGGTCGACCGGCTGGTCGCTCTGCGCCCCGGCGACGACCAGCGCCGGGCACCGCACGGCGGCGAGTTCGGGCCGGTGGTCGCGGTCCGCCCAGTGCGTCAGGGAGGCCAGCAGGTGCTCGGGACGGGCCAGCGGTCGCCACCCGTCCGGGGCGCCGGCCATCACCTCCACGAACGACTCCCCCTCGGTCCGCCGCTCGGCCCCGAAGAAGTCCCGCACGTCGGCGAGGGTCGGGAAGGGCACCGGCCAGTCGGCAAGCCACCGTCGCCACCGGTCGACCAGGTCGGGCGGGGTCACCGGGTTGATGTCGGCGATCACCACGCCCCGGACCAGATCCGGCCGGGCGCCGGCGAGCTGCCAGGCGGTGAGGCCGCCCATCGAGTGGCCGACCACCAGCGCCGGGGCCAGGTCGAGCGCCTCGATCACGGCGACGGCGTCGCCGACGTACGCCGGGCGGTCGTACGGGCCGTCGGGCTTGTCGCTGTGGCCGTGCCCGCGCGCGTCGTAGCCGACGACCCGGCCGTGGCGGGTGAGCCAGCGGGCGGTGGCCGTCCAGTTCGCCGCGCGTCCGGTGAGCCCGTGCAGCAGCAGGATGCCCGGCCCGTCGCCCCCGAAGTCGACCACGTTGAGCCCGGTCCCGGCCTGTCCCTCGACGCGCATGCGTCCCTCCCGATACCTCGAATCGAGGTACACCGTATCGAGGCACAGCGGCGCCGGGCAAGGCAGAATGCGAGGGGTGCTGGAGTTGTCGATCCTGGGATTCCTGGGCGAGGGACCGCTGCACGGCTACGAGCTGAAGGCCCGGATCGCGCGGCTCGCCGGCTACGCCCGGCCGGTCAGCGACGGCAGCCTCTACCCGGCGATCAACCGGCTGGAGCGGGCCGGACTGGTCAGCCGGCAACGGGAGCCGGGCGCCGCCGCGGCGCCCCGGCACACCCTCTCGCTGACCCCGACGGGGCGCGACGAGCTGCGCCGGCGGCTGCGGGAACCGGCCGAGCTGGACGTCACGGACCAGAACCGGTTCTTCACACTGCTGGCCTTCCTCGGCCAGCTCGACGACCGGGCGGCGCAGGCCACGGTGCTCGAACGCCGGCTCGCCTTCCTCGACCAGCCGGCCAGCTTCTTCGCCAGCGGCGACCGGCCGCAGCGGGCCGACGAACAGACCGACCCCTTCCGGCGCGGGATGCTGGTGATGGCCCGGGAGATCAGCCGGGCCGAGCGGTCCTGGCTCCGGGCGACCGTCGCCGAGCTGCGGGCCGGCTGAGGGCGGCGCAGGCGACGATGGTCCGGCGTCCCTGGCGGGGACGCCGGACCATCACCATCGCGGGCGACGCCGGGACGGGCTCGGTCAGCCGACGGCGGCCAGGTCGGTGAGCCGGGCCAGCGAGTCCTCCAGGTCGGCGCCGACCCGGCGGAGGCCGAGCCGGAGCAGGGCGGCCTTGACCGGCCCGGCGGGCCACCGTACGACGATGAGCCGCACGACCGTCCCGCCCTCCTCCTCGTCCGGAGTCAGCTGTACGTAGATCTCGGTGCGCGCCTCGGCCCGGGCGCCGGCGCCCCTGGCCCGTTCCCGCCACCCGATCAGGGTCGGCTCCTGGTAGGCGATCACCTCGGCCTCGTGCGCCGCGCCGCGCCCGGCCTGGACCAGTTGTCGCCGGCCGAAGCCCTCCCCCGAGAGAACCTCGGCCGCGCGGACCCCCGCCAGCCAGGCCGGCAACTGCTCGGCCCGTTGCACGACGTCCCAGACCGCTTCCACCGGCGCCATCACGTGCGCACTGCGCTCCACGAGGATCATGTCTATCTTTCCCCCACTTAAAACACATCCGCGATATTCGGCACTCTATGTGTAAATCGGACTTAAGTGGACGGGTTCGGAAAAGACACGCCGAAAACCCTTGCCTACCTGCGGTTTCACGCCTATGGCGCGACGGCCGCCCGAGCCCTAGAGTCGCGAGCACGCTTCGCGTTTCTGGGAGGGCGAATGACGAGCGCGCCGATGCCCGAGTTCCCCGCCGGCTTCCGGTGGGGGGTGTCCACCTCCGCGTACCAGATCGAGGGGGCGGTCACCGCCGGCGGCCGCGGGCCGTCCATCTGGGACACCTTCGCCCACTCCCCCGGCCGGATCGTCGACGGCAGCACCGGCGACGAGGCGTGCGACCACTACCACCGGTACGCCGAGGACGTCGGCCTGCTGGCCGGGCTGGGGGTGTCCGCGTACCGGTTCTCCATCGCCTGGCCCCGGGTCCGGCCCACCGGAACCGGGCCGGCGAACCCGGCCGGGCTGGACTTCTACGACCGGCTGGTGGACGCCCTGCTCGCCGCCGGCGTGGACCCGGTCGCCACGCTGTTCCACTGGGACCTGCCGCAGGCCCTTGAGGACGCCGGCGGCTGGCTCAACCGGGACACCGCCCACCACTTCGCCGAGTACGCCGACCTGGTCGCCGCCCGCCTCGGCGACCGGGTGAAGCTCTGGATCACCCTCAACGAGCCGTTCATCCACATGAGCCTCGGGCACGGCATGGGCGGGCACGCCCCCGGCCGGACCCTGCTCTTCGACGCCTTCCCGGTGGCCCACCACCAGCTCCTCGGGCACGGCCTCGCGGTCTCCGCGCTGCGCGCCCGCAGCACCAGCCCGGTGGCCATCGCCAACAACTACTCGCCGGTGCGGCTGGCCGGGGAGACCGACGCCGACCGGGCCGCCGAAGCGGCGTACGACGCGCTGCACAACCGGCTCTTCACCGACCCGCTGCTCGGTCGCGGCTACCCCGAGGAGCCGGGCTTCGACCCGGCCGTGGTCCGCGACGGGGACCTCGACGTGATCGCCGCCCCGATCGACGTGCTCGGGGTCAACTACTACAACCCGACCGGCATCCGCGCCCCCGCCGAGGAGGACTCGCCGCTGCCGTTCGAGATCGTGCCGCTGGAGGGCTATCCGCGCACCGCCTTCGACTGGCCGGTCGCCCCGGACGGGCTGCGCGAACTGCTCCTCCAGCTCCACGGGCGCTACGGCGACGCGCTGCCGCCGATCCAGGTCACGGAGAGCGGCTGCGCCTACGACGACGTGCCGGACGCCGAGGGCCGGGTGGCCGACCCGGACCGGATCGCGTACCTCGACGGGCACCTGCGGGCGGTGCGCGAGGCGATGACCGCCGGGGTGCCGGTGACCGGGTACTTCGTCTGGTCGCTGCTGGACAACTGGGAGTGGGCCGAGGGCTTCACCAAACGCTTCGGCCTGGTCCACGTCGACTACGCCACCCAGCGGCGCACCCCCAAGTCGTCGTACGCCTGGTTCCGGGACCTGGTGAGCCGGCGTTGACCACCGTCAACCCGACGCCGGCCTCGCTGCCGGCGGCGCTCGCCGAGCCGACCGTGCCGGTGCGGCGGAGCTGGATCGCGCTGATCTTCGCGGCCAACCTGGGCGTCTGGATGGCCTTCTTCACCCCGATCCAGGTGCTGCTGCCGCAGCAGGTGGAACGGATCGCGCCGGCCGACAAGGAGGCCATGCTGGCGGTGGTCACCGGCCTCGGCGCCCTCGCCGCCGTGCTGGCGAACCCCCTCGCGGGCGCCCTGTCCGACCGGACCTCGCTGCGCCTGGCGAACCGGCACCTCGGCCGCCGGCACGTCTGGACCGCCACGGGCGCGGTGGTCGGCGCGCTCGCCCTGGTGCTGCTGGCCGGGCAGAACAGCATCGCCGGGGTGGCGGTCGCCTGGGTCGCCGCCCAGGTCTGCTTCAACGCCATGCTGGCCAGCCTCACCGCCGCCATCCCGGACCGGGTGCCGGTGGCGCAACGCGGCGGCGTCTCCGGCTGGGTGGGCATTCCGCAGGCGCTCGGCCTGGTGGTCGGCGCGGTGCTCGTCACCGCCGTGGTCACCGGCAACGCCGCCGGGTACGCCGCCATCGCGCTCGCCGTGCTGCTGCTGTCCCTGCCGTTCGCGCTGCTCACCCAGGACGACCCGCTGCCCCGGGAGCACCGGTCGCCGCTGCGGACGCGGGCGCTGCTCGCCTCGATGTGGATCAGCCCGCGCCGGCACCCCGACTTCGCCTGGGCCTGGTTCACGCGGTTCCTGGTGCAGACCGGCAACGCGCTCGGCACGCTCTACCTGCTCTACTTCCTCACCGACGGGGTGCGGGTGGCCGATCCCGAGGGCGCCCTGCTGGTGCTGATCCTGCTCTACACGCTCGGCATGATGCTCACCGCCGTGGTGGCCGGGCGGCTCTCCGACCGCTCGGGCCGGCGCAAGGTCTTCGTGATCGTCTCCGGGCTGATCATGGCGGTGGCGGCGGTGCTGCTGGCGGTGGCCCCGACCTGGCCGATGGCGATCGTCGCCGCGCTGCTGCTCGGCGCCGGCTACGGGGTCTACCTGGCGGTGGACGCGGCGCTGATCACCCAGGTGCTGCCGGCCGCCACCGACCGGGCCAAGGACCTCGGCGTGATCAACATCGCCAACTCGGCGCCGCAGGTGCTCGGCCCGGCGCTCTCCGCCCCGATCGTGGTCCACCTGGGTGGCTACCCCACCCTGTACGCGGTCACCGCGGCGGTCACCCTGCTCGGCAGCGCCCTGGTCCTGAAGATCAAGGCGGTGCCCTGAACCGGCCCCCTGCCCGAATGCGGTCGCGGCCCGCCGTAGGCTGGGGGACGTGACGGTACGTGTACGCTTCGCCCCCTCCCCGACCGGAATGTTCCACGTCGGCGGCGCCCGCTCGGCCCTGCAGAACTGGATCTACGCCAAGCAGCAGGGCGGGGTGTTCGTGCTCCGCATCGAAGACACCGACGCGGCCCGCAACAAGCCCGAGTGGACCGAGGGCATCCTCTCCGCGCTCGACTGGATCGGCATCGCGCGGGGCAGCTACGAGGGCCCGTACTTCCAGTCCTCGTACGCGGGCGAGCACCGGGCCGCCGCGCAGCGGCTCTACGAGGGCGGCCGGGCGTACTACTGCGACTGCACCCGCGAGGACGTCCAGGCGCGCACCGGCTCGCAGTACCAGGGCTACGACGGTTACCACCGCGACAAGGGCCTCGGCCCCGGCGAGGGGCGGGCGCTGCGCTTCCGCACCCCGGACGAGGGCGAGACCGTGGTGGTCGACCTGATCCGCGGCGAGCCGACCTTCGAGAACAAGCTGATCGAGGACTTCGTCATCGCCCGCGGTGACGGCTCGCCGGTCTTCCTGCTCGCCAACGTCGTCGACGACATGACCATGGGCATCACCCACGTGATCCGGGCCGAGGAGCACCTGCCCAACACGCCGAAGCAGCAGCTGCTCTGGGACGCCCTCGGGGTCAAGCCGCCGGTCTGGGCGCACGTGCCCGTGGTGGTCAACGAGAAGCGGCAGAAGCTCTCCAAGCGCCGCGACAAGGTCGCCCTGGAGGCGTACCGGGACGAGGGCTACCTCGCCGACGCCATGCGCAACTACCTCATGCTGCTCGGCTGGGCCCCCTCCGGCGACCGGGAGATCGTGCCCTGGTCGGTCATCGAGGAGGAGTTCCGGCTCGACGAGGTGAACCCCTCCCCCGCGTTCTTCGACGAGAAGAAGCTGCGCGCGTTCAACGGCGACTACATCCGGGCGCTGCCGGTCGAGGAGTTCATCTCCGCCTGCCAGCCCTGGCTGACCGGCACCGACACGATCGCCCCGCCGCCCTGGCAGCCGGCGGAGTTCGACCCCGCCGCGTTCGCCGCGGTGGCGCCGCTCGCGCAGACCCGCATCGCGGTGCTCAGCGAGATCGTGCCGAACGTCGACTTCCTCTTCCTGGCCGACCCGCTGATCGACGAGGCGGCCTGGGCGAAGGCGATGAAGGAGGGTGCGGCCGACCTGCTGGACGCGGCGATCGCCGCGTTCGACGCGCTGGAGTCGTGGGACGCCGAGACGCTGAAGTCCACCCTGGAGTCGGTCGGCGCGGAGCGCGGCCTGAAGCTCGGCAAGGCCCAGGCGCCGGTCCGTGTGGCGGTCACCGGCCGGACCGTCGGCCTGCCGCTCTTCGAGTCGCTGGAGGTGCTCGGCCGGGAGCGCACGCTGACCCGGCTGCGCGCCGCCCGGGTGCGCCTGTTCTGACCCGGAACCGCGAGGGGCCCGCCGGTCGTCCGGCGGGCCCCTCTCGCGTACGCGGGGTCAGCCGCGGGCGGACCGGCGGCGCAGCAGCAGGCCGCCGCCCAGGGCGACCAGCACCACGGCGACCGCGGCCGCCCACAGCCAGCCCGTACCACCCGGTCGACG
>NZ_JBSSLX010000143.1:0-15362 GCF_053890995.1 Micromonospora sp. I033
CGCCCCCCCCCGCCCGTCGACGTCCGCGCCGCGCTGGCGCTGCCGGCCCGCGTACCCCTGACCGCCTGCGACGCGCGCGACCCGTCGTCGGTGGCGCGGGCGCTGCTGACGGTCGTGGAACACGCCATGTCCCGCACCCGCCGTGCGTCCACGGCGTCTCCTCCGGGGCGGGGAAGGCACCGGCGGGCAGGTAGCCGTCCGACAGGGTGGTGAGGCAGAGCCGCTCCCCCACCTCGGGCACACTGCCCGGCGGGGCGCTCAGCCCGCGCCCCATCCCGCCGGACAGCTCCAGCACCACCTCGGTCTTGCCGTCCGCGGCCGGGGTCACGAAGACCACCTTCGCCTTCTGGCCCGGCCGGGCCGGCGAGTAGAGCGTCGCGCCGACCGGCACGAGCACCGGCTCGGTGGTGACCACCTGGATCCGCGGGCGCAGCACCGGCCGCTTCCCGGTGTCGTCCACCCGCTTCGGGTCGGCCAGGGTCACGTCGCCGACGAACGCCTCGCCGGTCAGCCGGTGCTCGGCCATCACCAGCGGGTCGTCGTAGGCGCGCTGCACCGCGTAGGAGGCGAGCGCCCGCTCCAGCCGGTGCAGGCGCGCCGCCGCGGCCACCGCGCCGTCCCGGCGCGGCTGCGGGCCGCCCCCGGCGTCGACGTGCTCGGCGTGCGCCGTGAAGGCGTCCTTGTCGCCGTCCCAGCGGCCGGCCACCCGGGCGCCGGGCGGCAGGGCGCGCAGCAGGCCGATGCCCCGCCACATCAGCTCCCAGGTGGGCGTGAGCTGGTCGCGCAGCAGCCGTTCCAGCTCCGCGTACGCGGCCGCGCGGGCGTCCGGGTCGTCCCCGGCCCGGGTGTACGCCTCGATGGCCGGGGCGAGCCGGTGGTTGTCGAAGTCCGGGTCGGTGGCCGGGCCGGCCGGGGGGCAGCGCGCCGGGTCCTCGGCACGGGCGGCGGCCTCGGCGCCGGTCAGCCCCGGCGGCGGGTCGAGCCAGCCCAGCAGCGCCGGCAGGTGCAGGTCCTCCACGGCGCTCTGCCCGGTCGCCCAGTGCAGAGTGAGCGCGTCGGTCAGCGCCACCAGCGCCGCCGAGCCGGGGTGCTCGGCGCGCTCGGCGAAGAAGGTCAGCCACCGGCCGAGCAGCGGCACCGACGGGTGCACCGGGTGCTCGCCGTCCGGCCGGCGGAACCGGGTGGAGCGACCGAACAGCCGCAGGAAGGTGATCCCGGCCGGGTTCGGGACCAGCAGTTGCGGGGCGTCGGCGTAGCGGTACCGGACGTCCCTGCCCCGGTCGACCGGCACGGCCTCGCTTACCCCCCGGAACTCGTCAAGCCAGGGCAGCACGATCCCGGCCAGCTCGGCCGCGAACGCGAAGCGCTGGTCCCGGTTGCGGGGCTGCGGCACGACGAGCAGCCGGGCCTCGTCGGGTGCCGCGCCGACCAGGGCCGCGAGCGGGGCGTTCGCCTCGCCGGCCAGCGCGAGCGGCACCAGCACGAGCGGGCGGTCGGACAGGTGCAGGTGCCGGACGGTGGCCACCGGCTGGGCCACCCCGGCGGCGACCGCCTGCGCCTGGGCCAGCGCACGCAGGGTGCTCACCGGGTGCTCCGGGCGGGGCGTCGGGGCGTACTCATGCGGGGTGTCCGGTGAGGGCGTCGGCGCGCAGGCGCGCGGCGGCGCGCAGCAGCGCGGCGGCCTCCGCCTGCTCCGGTTCGGGGGCGCGTTCGCCGGTGGCGAGCGCCAGCACCTCGGCCACCTCGGCGACGCCGCCGAGCGCCTCGCGGACGGGCCGGCCGAGCGCGCCGGTGTGGCCGCGCGCCTCGTGCCGGCAGAAGTAGGCCAGCTCGCAGGCGGCCAGGCAGTCCGGCGCGTAGCGGGCCGGGACGTCGTGCAGCGCGCCGGCCAGCGTGGCCGGGTCGGCGGTCAGGTCGGCCGTGAATCCGGCCGGCACCTCGGCGAGCAGATCGTCGATCCGGGCCATCCGGTCGAGCTGGCGGCGCAGCACCAGCAACTGCTTGCGCACGTCGAGCAGGCTGGCCACCGGCCGGTTGGCGAAGTCGCGCGGGCAGACCAGCACCACCTCGTGCGAGACGAGCTCCGGGTCCCGCCCCTCGGCGGCGAGCAGCTCGCGCAGCGCCAGCACGTAGACGGCGGACTGGATCGCGGCGGCGGCGACCTTCGCGGGGTCAGCCTGGCCGTCGATGACCGGGAAGGACTTGATCTCCACGACGTGGAACCGGCCGGCGAGCCGGGCAGCCACCAGGTCCGGCTCCAGGTTCACCCGGCGGCCGGCGACGTCCAGGCCGAGCAGCGGGTGGTCGAAGAGCGCCGGTGCGTCGCCCGGCGAGGTGAGTGCGGCCCGGGACCGCTCCGGCCGGTCCTCGTCGCCGCCCAGGTCGGTCCAGGTGGCGCCCTCCGGCACCGGTACGCCCAGCCGCTCGGCGACCAGGCGCAGCAGCTCCGTCCCGCCGTCCGCCTTCACCTGGGCCTCGAACGCGTTGCCCCGGGTGATGGCGAAGCGGGACTGGCCGAAGCGGGCCGGGAAGCCGATCCGCTCGGCCAGCTTCGGCTTGTCGACCCCGGCGCTGTCCAGCACGGCGCGGCGGGTGCAGCCGGGGTTGCCGGTCAGCGCGGCGATGGTGCGGGCGTTGTGCCGCCGGGGCGGCACGCCACCCCGGATCTCGGCCAGGCGCCGGGCGGTCTCCGTCATGATCCGCCCAGGATAGGCGCTGCGCGCCGCGACGGCCGCCGCCGCGCCCGCCCGCCGGTGGTCAGCGGCCGGCCGACCGGTTCCAGGGTGAGCGGGGCGACTCGGCACCCGCCGTGGGCCGGCCGCGGCGGCGGTGCCGCCGACCGGGCGTGCACGGCGGCCGGGAGGCGGTGTGCACCGGCGCGGCCGGCGGGGTGACCGGCTGGCGGCCGATCAGCCAGCAGAGGAAGCGGGCCACGGTCAGCCGACCGGGAGGCGCTCGGCCTCGGCCCGGGAGATGTCGTACTGGGCGCCGCAGAACGTGCACTGCTGCGCGTAGCGGGTGCGTACCGGGATCAGCGGGATGAAGAAGAGGGTGAACTTCGTGGCCCGCCGGGTGATGACCTGGGCGGCCCGGTTGCCGCAGTTGCGGCAGACCTGGGTGACCACGCCGGACCGGTCGACCTTGGTCCGGAGCCCGAAGATGAAGAACATCGCCCGGCATTACCCCGTCGGGCCCCGGAAATCACCACCGATATTTTTCCCACGGCTGTCCGGATGCGCGGTTCCCGATCGTCAGGGTGGATGGAAGCACGACCGACAGGAGTGAAGCGATGAAGTACATGATGCTCGTCTGCACCGACACCCGGCCCGACCGGAACCCGGACGCCGCGCCCGACATCGAGAAGTGGGTGGCCGAGCGGGACGCCAACGGCCAGCGGCTGACCGGCAGCCGGTTCGCGCCCCCGTCGGCCGCCACCACCGTCCGGGTCCGCGACGGCGAGCTGCTGCTCACCGACGGCCCGTTCGCCGAGACCAAGGAGGTGATCGTGGGCTTCGACCTGCTGGAGTGCGCCGACCTGGACGAGGCGGTCGAGGTGGCCCGCGCCCACCCGATGGCGTACGCCGGGCGCATCGAGCTGCGCCCGCTGGTGGAGGACTGATCCGGGTGACCGACGCGGCCGGGGCGGTCGCCGACGCGGGCGCCGAGGCGTACCCGCGGATCGTGGCCGCCCTGATCCGCGTCACCGGCGACTGGACCCTGGCCGAGGACTGCGCCCAGGAGGCCCTGGCGGCGGCGCTGGAGCGCTGGCCGCGGACCGGCGTGCCGGACAACCCGGGCGGGTGGCTGATGACGGCCGCCCGCAACCGGGCCGTGGACGTGCTGCGCCGGGCCAGCGTCGAACGCCGCAAGCTGCGCGACCTGGCGCTGCTCACCGATCCCGCGCCCGCGCCACCGGAGGGAGACGTCGTGGACGACCGGCTCCGGCTCATCTTCACCTGCTGCCACCCGGCGCTGGCCCTGGAGGCCCGGGTGGCGCTGACCCTGCGCACGGTGGCCGGGGTGCCGACCGCCGACATCGCCCGCGCCTTCCTGGTCAGCGAGTCGACAATGACCCGCCGGCTCACCCGGGCCAAGGCCCGGATCGCCGCGGCCGGCGTCCCCTACCGGGTGCCGACCGGGCCCGCGCTGGTCGAGCGCCTGCCGGGCGTGCTGGCCGTGCTCTACCTGCTCTTCACCCGGGGGTACGACGCCGACGGCGAGCCGGCGTTCGCCGCCGAGGCGATCCGGCTGGCCCGGCTGCTGCACACGCTCCTGCCGGACGAGCCCGAGGCCGCCGGGCTGCTCGCCCTGTTCCTGCTGCACCACTCCCGCCGGGCGGCCCGCCGCGACCCGTCCGGCGACCTGCTCACCCTCGACCAGCAGGACCGCGCCCGCTGGGACCGGGCCGCCATCGCCGAGGGCGTCGCGCTGCTGGACCGGGCCGGTGACGGCCCGTACGCCCTCCAGGCCCGGATCGCCGCCGCGCACGCCACCGCGCCGACCGCCGCCGAGACCGACTGGCCGGCCATCGCGCGCTGCTACGACGCGCTGGCCGCGCTCCGCCCGACCCCGGTGGTCCGGCTCAACCGGGCGGTGGCCCACGGCTACGCGCACGGCCCCGCCGCCGGGCTGGCCCTGCTCGCCGAGGCCCGGGCCGGCGGGGCGCTGCACGGCTACCCGCCGGCGGTGGCGGCCGAGGCCGAGCTGACCTCCCGCCTCGGCGACCCGGTACGCGCCGCCGCGCTGTTCCGGGCCGCCGCCGACGAGGTCCGCTCCGACCCGGAACGGCGGGCGCTGCTCCGCCGTGCCGCCGAGCTGTCGCCCTGAGCGTCCCTCGTCGCGCCGAGCCGGCCGGAAGTCAGCCGGTGGCGGCGGCGGTGAGGCGGTCGACGACGGCGCGCACCGTGTCGACCGGGATGGCGAAGCCGAGCCCGATGCTGCCCTCGTCCTGACCGGTGGTGGCGATGGCGACGTTGATGCCGACCACCCGGCCGGCGGTGTCGACCAGGGCGCCGCCGGAGTTGCCGTGGTTGATCGCCGCGTCGGTCTGGATGAGGCCGCTCATGTCGTCCACCGAGCGGTCCAGCGCGGAGACGATGCCCGAGGTGACCGTGCCCGCCAGCCCGAGCGGGCTGCCGAAGGCCACCACCGGGTCGCCCACCCGCAGCGTGGCGTCGGAGCCGAGCGTCGCCGGGGTGAGCCCGGTGAGACCGTCGGCCCGCAGCAGCGCGATGTCCGCGCCGGTGTCGCTGCCGACGAGGGTGGCCGGGGCGGTACGCCCGTCGGACAGCTCCACGGCCAGGCTGCCACCGGAGGAGATCACGTGCGCGTTGGTCAGGATCAGCCCGTCGGCGTCGAGGACGACGCCGGAGCCGAGGCTGGTGCCGCCGTTCCCGGCGGCGGTGACCGTGACGATGCTCGGCGACACCCCGGCGACGACCGCCGAGAGGCTGTCGATCGTGCTGGTCGACGCGGGGGTGACCCGGATCGCGGTGGCGACCGTCCCGTCATCGAGAAGCCGGTCGGTGACCAGCGCGCCGGAGGCGCCCCCGCCGAGCATGAGCACCAGCGCGGCGCCGGCCGCGACGAGCCGGCGGCGGCGCCGGTAGGGGCCCGTCCGGGTCGTGGCGGCCGGCGTCTCCGGTGGCAGGTCCGGCGCCCCGGCGGTCCGGGGTGGCTCGGCGGGCGGACACCCCGCCCCGGTCGGGCCACCGGCCACGGCGGGCGAGGGCCGCTCGACCGGGGCCGGCCCGGTTGCCGGGTGCTCGACGGGGGCCGGCGGTGCGGCGGGCGCAGGGCGGGCCATGATGTCGGTCATCGGGCCACCGCCGGCCGGCCGGTGACGGTGGCGGGGTCGACGGTGCTGCCGTGGTGCCGCATGGATCCTCCTCGCTTCGGTGATGGTTCCACCGTGGCGCGGGGATCTGGGGCGCGCTTGTGCCTTTCCTGTGGAGTTCCGGTGTGCCCTGGCCCCGCCACACCGGGCGGGACCAGGGACCGCAGGCTCAGGCGTTGCTGGGCATCTCCACGGCGAGCCAGATCGGCTGCCAGTCGGCCAGCTCGTGGAAGCGGCGCAGCTCGGCGAGCCCGGCCACGCTCCCGCTCCAGGCCGCGTACGGGGGGTTGCCCTCGTCGAAGCCGGACTGCACGAAGGTCAGCTTCGTGCGGCCGTCGGACTCGGCCAGCTCCCAGGTGCTGACCCCGACCGGTCCCCAGTCGACGGAGAGCGCGCGGCCCGGCGTCAGGTCGACGATCTTGGCGGCGAGACCCGCGTCGAAGCCGCCCATGGCGTAGCGGCCGCCGACCCAGGGCTCGATGCCGATCGGGTAACCGAACCAGGCGCTGGCCTGCTCGGAGTCGGTCAGCGAGGTCCACACCTTGTCCATGGGCGCGTCGATCAGCAGCTCGCCACGCAGGTCGGCGGAGGTGAAGTCGGTGCGCGGCAGCAGCGGGCGACCCTCCAGGTGGGCGTTGAGGTTGGCGATCGCCAGCGCCCAGAAGGTCTGCAGAACCCCGCGGATGCTGCTGCCGCTCATCGCCTCGGCGAAGCTGAAGTGGCTCTGCCGCAGGGCGAGCACGGTGCTCCCGTCCTCGGGGGTCAGCTCGAACTCGGTGGTGGTCTCCACCCCGTCGAGCGTCCAGGCGAAGCGCAGCGTCCGCTCGTCGGCGTGCAGCAGCCGCTGGTGCGGCGCGTCCCCCTCCGGCGTGTAGCGGCCCCAGAACTCGTAGCGCCGGGGCAGCTCGACCTCGGCGTGCTCGGCCAGCCAGGTGCGCAGCTCGGCCGGGTCGGTCAGCGCGCGGCGCACGGCCTCGGCCGGCGCGGCGATACGGGCCCGGACGGTCAGCAGGTCACTCATGGTTGTCGCCCTTCGGGTAGCAGGCCACGGCGAGCTTGAAGGCGTCCCCCTCGGCGCCGCCGTAGCGCGTGAAAAGGTCCTGCAGCGTCGACTGCAGGTCGTGCAGGAACTCCTGCCGCCGCTCGGCGGGCACCCGGATCTCGCCGGAGACACCGATGGACGGCAGCTCGGGGGCGGTGCGGTCCAGCGCGGCGATGTCGGCCTGGACCTCCTCCATGAGGTCGAGCAGGTAGCCCAGGCTCAGCTCGTCCCGCGCCCGGCGGTCCCCGCCGATCCGGCCGACCAGCCGCGGCGAGAGCCAGTAGGACCGGGCGGCGGCCTGGTAGATCCCCTCGCTGATGCCGCGCACCCGCCGCTCGGCGACCTGCTCGGCCAGCCCGGCCGCGACCAACTGCTTGACGTGGTAGTAGACCCGCTGCGGGGTCTGCCCCAGCCGTGCGGCGATCTCGGTGCAGGTGCGGGGCTCGGCGAGCTGCCGCAGCACCTCGATCCGCTGCGGCTTGAGCAGGGCTTCGGCCTGCTCGCGCTCTTCCAGGTACAGGACGTCTCTCATGGCAAAATCAGTTTGTACGTACAAAACTTCTTTGTCAATGGGTTCGACGAAAGGCCGCGCGGACCGCGCGGCCTTCCGGGGACGGGGACCGTCAGGGCGTCCAGTCGGGACGCAGCGGGTAGCCGTTCACCCCCTGCGCCTCGTTGTGCGTGGCGAGCACCTGGTGCAGCTGGATCCCGTTGCGCTCGAAGGCCATCCGGGAGCCGGCCATGTAGAGCCCCCAGACCCGGGCGGTGCCCGGGCCGACCTCGCCGACGCAGAAGTCCCAGTGCTCGACGAGGTTGCGGCACCAGCCGGCCAGGGTCAGCGCGTAGTGCTGGCGCAGGTTCTCCTCGTGGTGCACCTCGAACCCGGCGTCGTGGATCTCGCTGATCAGCCGGCCGGGCCCGGCCAGCTCGCCGTCCGGGAAGACGTAGCGGTCGATGAACGCGCCGGAGCGGTGCGGGGCCCGGTTGTCCGCCCGGGTGATGCAGTGGTTTAGCAGCCGCCCGCCGGGCTTGAGCCGGCTGCGCAACGCCCCGAAGTAGGCCGGGTAGTTGCGCACCCCGATGTGCTCGGTCAGCCCGATCGAGGAGATCGCGTCGAACTGCTCGCGCGGGGCGTCCCGGTAGTCGAGGTGGCGCACCTCGGCGAGGTCGCCCAGCCCCTCCCGCTCGATCGCCGCCTGCGCCCACTCGGCCTGCGCCCTCGACAGGGTGACGCCGAGCGCCTTGACGCCGTATTCCCGGGCCGCGTGCCGGACCATGCCGCCCCAGCCGCAGCCCACGTCGAGCAGCCGCATCCCCGGCTTCAGCGCCAGCTTGCCGGCGACCAGGTCGTACTTGGCCCGCTGCGCCTCCTCCAGAGTGTCACTCGGGCTGTGGAAGACCGCGCAGGTGTACGTCATCGACGGGCCGAGCACCTTCTCGTAGAAGGCGTTGGAGACGTCGTAGTGGTGGGAGATCGCATTGCTGTCCCGGGTGCGGGAGTGGCGCAGCCCGTTCACCACCCGCTTCCAGCGCGGCGCGGCCTCCTGCGGCGGGGGCGGTGGCGGCAGCAGCCGCTCCCAGCCGAGCCCCTTGACCAGGGCCAGCGCCTCGCCCACCGGCGGCATCCGCAGCGGCATCTCGTCCTTGAGCACCCGCAACGCCTCGTACGGGTCGCCAGGGTGGACTCCCTCCAGCCCGAGGTCGCCGCTCACGTAGGCGCGGGCCATGCCCAGGTCACCCGGGGCGGTGAGCAGGTAGGACAGCCCGCGTTCGGAGCGGATCGCCAGGGTGATCCCGGTGTCGGCCGGGCCCACCGCGCTGCCGTCGTACCCGGTGATGCGTACGGGCAGGTCGCCCGTGGTGACCGCGCGGATCACATCCGCCACGGTCGGTCCGGTCCGCCGGCCCCCCGCCGGCGGTCCCGCCGGGGCACTCGCCGCCCCGGGTGTTCGGTCGGTCAGACTCATGCTCGCGCTACCGCCTTCTCGTACAGTCCGGTGAGCCGATGGTCAGGGTCGTAGCGTTCCTTCACGGCGCGCCAGGTCTCCCCGCCGTAGAGCCGGTCGAACGCCGCCCGGTCGTAGTACGCGTCGGAGTAGAGCGACTTGTGCCCGCCCGCCTCCGACACCGCGCGCTCGATCTCCCGGTTGACGTCGCCGTCGGCGGCGCCCTCGGCGATCGGCACGCTCCCCCAGAAACCGATGTTCACATAGGTTTCGCCCGGTTGGAGGGGATACAGCGGCCAGGCCCGGGCGGATCCCGGACCGGCCGGCTCCCGCAGCCGCAGCGGGCAGAGCCACACCGGCGTCATCTGCACCGTCCGGGCGAACCAGCGCAGGAAGTCGGCCGTGCCGGCGAGCGGGATCTCCACGTCCTGCACCACCCGCTCCCGGGCTGGCCGGCCCCGCCAGCGGTCGATCCGGGCGGCCACCTGGTGCCGGTGCTCCAGCCGGACCAGGCGGTGGTAGAAGTCGCTGCGCCGGTAGCGCTGCGGCCAGAGCCGGCGGACCACCGGGTGCTGCACCCCGAACGCGGCGGAGCACCAGAACCAGTCGGTGTCCCAGCGCCACAGGTAGTCGTGGGTGGTGAGCACGTCGCGGGTGCGCCGGCGCAGCGAGCGGTAATAGATGTCCTGGCCGGTGTAGTCCCTCGGCCGGCCCTCGGCCTCGTCGGTGAACGTGGCGAGCACCAGGTACGCCTCGCCGGGGCTGAACATCACCCCGTCCATCCCGTCGACCGGCTCACCCTCCCAGGAGCCCTTGGCGACCACCTCGGCGATCGCGTCGGTCAGCTCCTCCAGCCGGCTGTACCGGATGTTGCGCAGCGCCACGTAGCGGCGGACCGGTTGCAGCTCGATGCGCAGCCGGGTCGAGTAGCCGAGGCTGCCCAGCGAGTTGGGGAAGGCCCGGAAGAGGTCGGCGTGCTCGCCCACCGGCCGGGCGGTGACCAGCTCGCCGGCTCCGGTGAGGATGTCCAGCTCGGTCACCGACTCGTGCGGCAGGCCGTTGCGGAACGAGGTGGACTCGATGCCCAGCCCGGTCACCGCGCCGCCCAGGGTGATCGTGCGCAGCTGCGGCACGACCAGCGGCATCAGGTGGTGCGGCAGGGTCGCGTCGACCAGGTCCTCGTAGGTGCACATGCCCTGCACGTCGGCGGTCCGGGCGTCCGGGTCGACGGAGAGCACCCCGGTCAGGCCGCTCACGTCCAGGCCGGGGGTGCGTGGCGCGGATCGGGGTCGGAAGAGGTTGGAGGTCTGCTTGGCCAGCCGTACGGGTTCCCCGGCGGGCACCGCGGCGTACGACCGCCGCAGCGCGTCCACCGCCCGCTCATGATCACGGACAGCGTGCATGAGATCACCTTACGCCTGGGTACGACAATTCGTGGGATGTCCACGGTGGCCATTTCGAGGCCACCCGAAGATCGGCGGGTTACCGTGGCGGGCATGTCCTCCCCCGCGCTGACCGCCCTGGATCTCACCGGCCTGCCCTACCGGGTGATCCGGCACGGCCCGGTACGCAGCCTCGCCGAGGCGGCGGCGGCGCGTGGCGTCGAGGTCCCCGACGTGGTCAAGACCATCGTGGTCCGGCGCGGCGAGGACGACCACCTCTTCGTGCTCACCCCCGGCGACCGGGTCATCTCCTGGCCCAAGCTGCGCCAGTTGCTCGGGGTGAGCCGGATGTCCATGCCGGACGCGGCGGCGGCCCGGGCGGCCACCGGCTACGAGCGCGGCACCATCACCCCGTTCGGCGCGAGCACCGCCTGGCCGGTGGTCGCCGACGAGCGGCTGCGCGGCCGGGAGATCACCCTCGGCGCGGGCGAGCACGGGGTGGCCGTCGCGGTCGACGCGGACGCCGCGCTCGAGGCGCTCGACGCGACCGTCGCCGACGTCACCGACCCCGAACCGGCCCGCTGAGCGGTGGCCGCCGGGCCGCTGCCCGGCATAGCGTGGGGGCATGCCGAAAGCCGTCTGGAACGACCTGGTCGTCGCGGAGAGCGACGACACCGTGCTGGTCGAGGGCAACCACTACTTCCCGCGTTCGGCCCTGCGCGACGACCTGATCCGCGACTCCGACACCCACACGGTCTGCCCGTGGAAGGGCACCGCCTCCTACTACACCCTCGAACACGCGGGCACGACCAGCCCGGACGCCGTCTGGTACTACCCCGACCCCAAGCCGGAGGCGGAGATGGTGCGTGACCGGGTGGCGTTCTGGAAGGACGTCCGGGTCGTCGACTGAGTCAACCCGCCGCCGGGGCGACTGGCTCTTCACGGTCCCGGTGGGTCAGGATGCCCCCATGGCCGACCCACGCACCGACTCCTCCGGCACCGTCTACGGCGGCCGCCGCCCGGCCCGCCGCGGGCTGCCGCAGGACCCGCTGATGCGGATCGCGCTGGGCGTCGCCGTGGCCGGCGTACTCCTGGGGGTGTTCTTCGCCACCGGCGTGCTCGGCGGCGGTGGCGGCCAGCCGGTGGTGCCGGCGGCGGCCGTGCCGACGCCGGCGGCGAGCGGGTCGAGTGCGGCCCCGGCCACGACGGCGCCGGCCCCCACCTCGGCGGCGCCCTCACCGAGCGCCGCGCCGACCACGCCGGCGGCCCCCGCGGCCACCCCGAAGGTGATCCGTGGGGTCCCCTCCGGCCGCTGCCTCGGGGTGACCGGCGAGGACCCGGAGGGCGCGAACGCCGCGCTGGCCGACTGCTCCGGCGGGCCGGAACAGCAGTGGGTGGTCACCCCGGTGGCCGCCGACACCTACGTCCTGGTCAACGCGGCCAGCGGCAAGTGCCTGGACGTGTACGGGCAGCACACCGACGACGGCACGGACCTGGTGCAGTGGTCCTGCAACGGCCAGGCCAACCAGCAGTGGAAGCTCAACCCGACCGGGTCCGGCCCGGTGCTGCTGGTCGCCGTGCACAGCGGCAAGTGCGGGCAGGTCGACGACGCCGGCACCGAGGCCGGGAGCCAGCTCGAACAGGCCCCCTGCAACGGGGCTCCCGAGCAGCAGTGGGCGGTCGGCTGACCGGTCAGCCCCGGTAGCTCCAGGCCCGGCGGCCGACCGCGACGGGAAGCGCGAACGCCGGCTCGTCGCCGCGGCGGCGGCGCAGCAGCAGCGAGAGCCCGGCTGCGCCGATCGACAGGGCGCCGGCCACGTACCAGGCCGCGGCGTAGTCGCCGAGCCGGTCACGGACCAGGCCGGCGCCGGTGGCGGCGAGCGCCGCTCCGACCTGGTGGGCGGCGAACACCCAGCCGAAGACCACCGCGCCGGACGCGCCGAACCACTCCCGGCACAGCGCCACGGTGGGCGGCACGGTGGCCACCCAGTCCAGGCCGTAGAAGACGATGAAGACCAGCATGCTCGGCCGTGCGGAACCCGCGAAGAGGCTCGGCAGCACCACCAGCGACGCCCCGCGCAGCGCGTAGTAGGCGCCGAGCAGCAGCCGGCTGTCCACCCGGTCGGTGAGCCAGCCGGAGACGATCGTGCCGACGATGTCGAAGAGCCCCACCAGGGCGAGCAGGCCCGCCGCGGTGGTCTCCGCCATGCCGTGGTCGTGCGCGGCCGGCACGAAGTGGGTGCCGACCAGGCCGTTGGTGGTCGCGCCGCAGATCGCGAAGCCGCCGGCGAGCAGCCAGAACGGCCGGGTCCGCGCGGCGGCGGCGAGCGCGCCGACCGCCCGGGCCGCCGCCCCGCCCGCCGGCGGCGTCGGGGGCACCACCTCGGTCGCGCCGTAGGCGGGCAGCCCGAGATCCGCGGGGTGCTCGCGGAGCAGCCACACCACCAGGGGTACGACCGCCAGCGCGGCCCCGGCCACGACCAGCGCCGCCACCCGCCAGCCGTGGTCGCGCACCAGCACGGCGACCAGCGGGAGGAAGACCAGCTGGCCGGCGGCCCCGCCCGCGGTCAGCACGCCGGTGACCAGGCCACGGCGCTTGACGAACCAGCGCCCGGTGACCGTCGCCACGAAGGCCAGCGCCATCGAGCCGGTGCCCAGCCCGACCAGCACGCCCCAGCAGAGGATGAGCTGCCAGCTCGCGGTCATCCCCACGGTCAGCGCGCTGCCCAGCGCGACAAGCACGAGCGCGCCGGCCACCACCCGGCGGATGCCGAACCGGTCCATCAGCGCGGCGGCGAACGGGGCGGTGAGCCCGTAGAGCATGAGGTTGACCGAGACGGCGGCGGAGATGGTGGCCAGGGGCCAGCCGAACTCGGCGTGCAGCGGGTGCAGCAGCACGCTGGGGGTGGCGCGGAAGCCAGCGGCGCCGACCAGGGCGACGAACGAGACGCCGGCCACGAGCCAGGCCGGATGCAGACGGTGTCGGGTCACCATCCGAGTCTCGGCGGGGCCGGCCGGCGCGACGAGTGGCCGGAAAGCCATCATGCGCAATAATCGGGCCATGACTGTCGTGCCGCACCGGATCGCGGTGCTCGCCCTCGACGACGTGGTCGGCCTCGACCTCGGCACCCCGGCCCAGGTCTTCGGCACCGCCCGCACCGCGGACCTGACGCCCCTCTACCGCGTCCAGGTCTGCACTCCGGGCGGCCGGCCCATCCGCAGCACCGCCGGCTTCCAGGTGGTTCCCGACCACGGCCTGGAACTGCTGGACACGGCCGACACGGTGGTCGTCCCCGGCATCCACGACGGCCCGGCGCTGACCGACGGGACGCTTGACGCTTCGGTGGCAGCCGCGCTGCGCGCCGCCCACGACCGGGGTGCCCGGATCATGTCGATCTGCACGGGCGCGTTCGTGCTGGCCGCCGCCGGCCTGCTCGACGGCCGCCGGGCCACCACCCACTGGGCGTACGCGGACCGGTTCCGCCGGTTCCACCCGCACGTGGACCTCGACCCGGACGTGCTCTTCGTCGACGGCGGCGATGTGCTCACCTCGGCCGGGGTGGCCGCCGGCATCGACCTCTGCCTGCACGTCATCCGCACCGACCACGGCAGCGCGGTGGCCAACCGGTCGGCCCGGCGCTGCGTGGTGCCGCCGTGGCGCGAGGGCGGCCAGTCCCAGTACATCGAGCGCCCGGTGCCCCGGACGGCGGAGACCGGCACCGCGGCCACCCGGGAGTGGGCCCGGCAGCGGCTGCACGAGCCGGTCGCGCTCCGCGAGCTGGCCGCGCACGCCCGGATGAGCGTCCGCACCTTCACCCGGCACTTCCGCTCGGAGACCGGGCTCAGCCCGGCGCAGTGGCTGCTCCAGCAGCGCACCGAGCACGCCCGGCTGCTGCTGGAGACCACCGACCTGACCGTCGACCAGATCGCCCGGCACGCCGGCTTCGGCACCACCGCCGCCCTCCGCCAGCACTTCCACTCCCGGGTCGGGGTCGCCCCGGCGACCTACCGCCGCAGCTTCCGCCCAACCCCCTGACGTCGGACGCCTCGACGCGATGGCGGCTCGGCGCGATGGCGGCTCGGCGCGATGGCGGCTCGGCGCGATGGCGGCTCGGCGCGGTGGCGGCTCGGCGCGGTGGTGGCTCGGCGCGGTGGTGGCTCGGGCGGTCAGGCGAGGTGGGGTTGGCGGCGGAGGGCGCGGAGCTGGGCCAGGTGCATGGGGAGGTGGACCCGGGTGTGCAGGTCGAGGGCGCGACCCCAGGGCAGGGAATCGTCCACGTCCAGGTCGAAGCCCTCCCGCAGCACGGTGTCGACCGGGGTCTCGGCGGCCGGGCCGAGCCGGTCGGCGAGGGCGCAGAGCTTCTGGCTGGTGGCGCGGAGCAGGGCGGCCAGCCCGTCCAGCCCGCCGCACTCGGAGACCAGCGCGTCGAGCTGCGGCCGGTGGATGGTCTCCAGGTCGTAGTACGCGAACGGCGAGCCGACCAGCACCGCCTCGGTCGCCTCGCTCATCAGCTCGTCGTTGGCGGCGAGGTGCGCCACGATCTGCTCGGCGCTCAGCTCCCCGTCCGGGGGCGGCCCGAACCCGCCCGCGTCCACCTCCGCGAGCACCGTCTCGTACGCCCGCCGTAGTGCCTCGGCGTCCACCTCGTCCATGCCCGCATCCAACCCCCGCCTCCGACGCCCGCACCGCGGTTACCCCGCCCGCTTCACCCGGACGGGGGGTTCTGCTCGTCTCGATCGATGGCGAGTTGCCGTTCGCTGCTTGCTGACGGCAATTCGCCAAGATCCGGAGACGCGGCTGGCCGGCACCCCGTGTTCGGGGTGCCGGCCAGCGTTGTTTGCTTGGGTCAGCTGTTCCAGTGCTGGGCGGTGATGTCGGCGGCCTGCTGCTCCCACTGCGCGTAGGCGTCCGGGTAGGCCGAGACCTGCACGGTCTGGGCGGCCTGGGTCAGCGGCATGTCCTGCCAGCCGTCGACCTGCTTCAGACCCTTCAGGAACGCAAGCGTCGAGTACTCAGGGTCGGTGATCTGCTCCGGCGAACCCCAACCGCTCGACGGGCGCTGCTGGAACAGGCCCAGCGAGTCGTGATCGTTGCGGTCACCCAGGTGACCCAGGTTCTCCAGCTTCGACTCCTGCAGCGACGTGGCGATCGAGAT
>NZ_JBSSLX010000144.1:0-15347 GCF_053890995.1 Micromonospora sp. I033
GGCGGGGGGGGGGGCGGGCGGGGATCGGGCGTCGGCTGGCCGCGTTCGATGGGACGATGGTGGTGACCAGTCCGGCCGGTGGGCCCACCGTCATCACCATGGAGCTGCCGTGCGAGTTGTCATCGCCGAGGATCTCGCCCTCCTCCGGGACGGGCTGACCCGCATCCTGGAGGCGTTCGGCTGCCGGGTGGTCGCGGCCGTCGACAACGGACCCTCGGTGCTGCCCGCGCTGGTCGAGCACCGCCCGGACGTCGCGGTGCTCGACGTCCGGCTGCCACCCACCTTCACCGACGAGGGGTTGCAGGCCGCCATCCGGGCCCGCGCCGAGATCCCCGGGCTGCCGGTCCTCGTGCTGTCCCAGCACGTCGAGCAGCTCTACGCCCGGGAGCTGCTCTCCGACCGGCTCGGCGGGGTCGGCTACCTGCTCAAGGACCGGGTGTCCCACGTGGACCAGTTCGTCGACGCGGTGCGCCGGGTGGCCGCCGGCGGCACCGTGATGGACCCGGAGGTGGTCGCCCAGCTGCTGGCCAGCCGGTCCGGGGCGGGGCCGCTGGACGAGCTGACCCCCCGGGAGCGGGAGGTGCTCGGCCTGATGGCCGAGGGGCGGTCCAACGCGGCGGTCGCGGCCCGGCTCTTCGTCACCGAGAAGGCGGTCAACAAGCACATCAACAACATCTTCAGCAAGCTGCGGATGCCGCCGTCGACGGACGACAACCGGCGGGTGCTGGCCGTGCTGGCCTACCTGCACGGCGAGGACGGCCGCCGGCCGCGGACGCCGGCCTGACCCGCCTCAGGAGGCGGTGTCGGTCAGGGCGGGGGAGCGGTCCAGGTGCGGCCCCGCCGGCCCCGGGCGGCCGAAGTGCCAGCCCTGCCCGGCGTCGCAGCCGATCGCGCGCAGCCGGTCCGCCTGGTCGGCCGTCTCCACCCCCTCGGCCGTGACGGTCAGGCCGAGGGCGTGCGCCAGGGACACCAGCGAGGCGAGGATCCGCTCGTCGGTGCGGCTGCCCGGGTCGTCGGCCGGGGCGCGCAGCCGGGCCACGAACTCGCCGGCCACCTTCAGCTCGCTCACCGGCAGGTCCCGCAGGTACGCCAGGTTGCAGTAGCCGGTGCCGAAGTCGTCGATGGCCACCCGGACGCCCAGGTCGGCCAGCACCCGAAGGGCGCGGACCGGCTCCGCCACCGTGCTCATCATGGTGCTCTCGGTGATCTCCAGTTGCAGCCGCTCCGCGGGCAGGCCGGTGCGTCCCAGCACGCCCCGCACCTCCTGCACGAGCCCGGGGCGGTGCAGCTGGCGGACGGCCAGGTTGACACTGACGAACGGCGCGCCGGCCGCCCCCGCGGCCCAGGTGCCCGCCTCGCGGCACGCCTCGGCGAGCACCCAGCTGCCGAGCCGGACGATCAGGCCGGTCTCCTCGGCGAGCGGGATGAAGCTGTCCGGGCGCAGCACGCCCAGCTCCGGGTGGCGCCACCGGACCAGCGCCTCCATGCCGACCACGCGGCCGTCGCCCAGCCCCGTCAGCGGCTGGTAGTCGAGGTAGAACTCGCCCCGGTCCAGCGCGGCGGGGATCGCCGCGGAGAGGGCGTACCGGGCCAGCTCCCGGCGGTTGCGGTCGGCGTCGAAGAGCGACCAGCGGGCACCGCCGGCCGCCTTGGCCCAGTGCAGGGTGCTGTCCGCCGCGCGCATCAGCTCCATCGGCGAGGTGCCGGCCACCTGCCGCTCCACGATGCCGATGCTGGCCGACACGGTCAGCTCGTGCCCGTCGACCAGCGCCGGCTCGCTCACCGCAGCGAGGGCCGTCTCGGCCACCTTGACCACGTCCTCGGTGCAGCCGGCGCGCTCGACCAGGATGACGAACTCGTCGCCGCCCAGCCGGGCCACCAGGTGCTCACCGAGCGCCCGGCGCAGCCGCCGCGCCACCGCGACCAGCAGCGAGTCGCCGACCTGGTGGCCGAGGGAGTCGTTGACCACCTTGAACCGGTCCAGGTCGAGGAAGCAGACGCCGATCCGGTCGGCGCCCCGCCCGGGCGCGGTGATCGCGGCGCTGAGCCGCTCGGTGAACAGGGTGCGGTTGGGCAGGCCGGTCAGCGGGTCGTGGGTGGCCTGGTGCCGGAACCGGGCCTCGCTCTTCCGCAGCGCCCGCTCGGCCTGCGCCCGGGCCACCATGGCGGCCCGGCGGATGGCCTCCTGCTCGTCCAGCGTGCGGTCGCGCAGCGCGCGGGCGTACCCGGTGGCGACGGTGGCGAGCAGCCGGGCCATCCGGTCCTCGACGTCGTCGACGGCCAGGTCGAGATCCCGCACCAGGCGGAGCTGGATCACCTCGATGGTGCGGCCGAGCCCCTCCGCGGAGGCGATGTGCGACTGCACCAGCTCGGCGCCGACCTGCTGGCCGATCCGGAGGTCGAACGGGTCGGCCCGGAGCGCCAGCGCCAGCCGCTCGGTGAGCCGCTGGAGCAGCGCCTCCAACTGGGCCTGGGTCATCGGCAGGTAGCTGGTCCCGGAGACCGCCTTGGCCCAGGCCCGGGCGAAGGCGCCGGGGCGGGCGCGGGTGGTGGCGAGGGCCCCGTCGTCATCCACCGAGCCGCCCGACGCCGCCCATGAAGACCGCCTGCGCGGCGTTCTCCGCCTGCTCGGGGGCGTCCGGCCGCCACTCCGGGACCCAGACCACACCCGGGTCGACCAGGTCGAAGCCGGCGAAGAGCGCGGCCAGCTCGGCCCGGCTGCGGATGAAGAGCTGGTTGTCGGTGCGCCGGTAGACCCGCTCGGCCTCGGCCCGCTCGCCGGTGCCGGCCCGACCGTCGTCGCTCGCCTGCGACATCACCAGGTAGCTGCCGGGGGCCAGCGCCGCGCGCAGGGTCCGCAGGATCTCCTCCGGGCGGTCCGCGTCCGGGACGAAGTGCAGCACCGCCACGACCATCACGGCGACCGGCTGGGAGAAGTCCAGCAGCCGGCGCACGTCGGGGTGGCGCAGGATCGCCTCCGGCCGGCGCAGGTCCTCCTGGACCACCGCGGCCCGGTCGTTGCCGGCCAGGATCTCCTGGCTGTGCGCCACCGCGACCGGGTCGACGTCGACGTAGACGACCCGGGACTCCGGGTCGATCCGCTGGGCGATCTCGTGCACGTTGCCCACCGTCGGGATGCCGGAGCCGATGTCCAGGAACTGGCGCACCCCGGCGTCGACCAGGAACTGCACCGCCCGGCGCAGGAAGGCCCGGTTGGCCTGGGCCATCAGCGGGGCCTCCGGCACCGCCTCCACCATGGCCCGCGCGGCGGCCCGGTCGGCCGCGAAGTTGTGCGAGCCACCGAGGTAGTAGTCGTACATGCGGGCGACGCTGGGGCGCTCGATGTCGATGGTCTCGGGTGCCCAGTCCGGCCGCTGCATGCGCTTGCCCCTTTGTGTCGGCGGCGCGCGGGGGTCACCGCCGCGCGGATCACCCGGGTATTCTGCCCGCCCGCCGTCGCGGTGCAAAGACCGCCGTCGCTACGCGTCCGGCCCTTCACCGTACGCGGTCACGGCTGCCCGGAATGCCGGAGAGGCCCGCGTCCGGCGTGCGGACGGGGCCTCTCCGGCGTCGAACTGGCGGTACGCCGTCAGAACTTCGGGGCGTCCGGGGCCTCCAGCAGCCCCAGCCGCAGCGCGGTCATCAGCGCCTGGGCGCGGTTGGCGGCGCCGAGCTTCTCGTAGAGCTTCGAGATGTGCGTCTTGGCGGTCGACTCGCTGACGAACAGCTGCTTGGCGATGCCCGCGACGCTCATGCCGTCGGCCAGCAGCCGCAGCACCTGGCCCTCACGGGGGGAGAGCTGCGGGCCGGACGGGGCCAGCCGGCGCTTCATCGCCTCGGCCAGGTCGGCCGCGGTGAACGCGCTGGGGGAGGAGGCGGCGTGCCGGGCCGCGGCCACCACCTCGTCGGCCGGGGCGGTCTTCGGCACGAACGCGCTCGCCCCCGCCTCCAGGGCGCCGAAGAGCTGGTCGTCGCCGGCGTACATGGTGAGCACCACGATGCCCATCGACGCGCTCGACTTGCGCAGGGCGCGGGTCGCCTCGAGGCCGCTGCCGTCGGGCAGCCGCAGGTCCATGATCACTACGTCCGGCTGGAGCGCGCCGGCCTGGCGCACGCCCTCCGCGGCCGTGGCGGCCTCGCCCACGACCTCGAACTGCCGGTCCCGCTCGAAGGCGTGCCGCAGACCCTTGCGGATCAGGTCGTGATCGTCGACAAGGAGCACCTTGGTCCGGGTGGCCGGTGTCGGGCTGGTGGTCATCCTCGGGTTACTCCCCTTCTGCTGCTGCGCTGCCGCGCACCTTATCGCGCCGGGGCGAGGAGCCGAGTACCACCGCCACGGTCGTGCCGCTGGGTTGCCGCGGCCTGATCTCCAACCGGCCCCGGATACGTTCCGCCCTCTCGGCCATGATCGCAAGACCGTAGTGCCCGTCGGGGCGCTGGTCACCGATGCCGTGACCGTCATCCGACACTTCGATCTGGGCGTACGGGGGGTCCACCTCGCACGTGACCCACAGATTCGCGGCCCCGGCGTGCTTGCGCGCGTTGGTCACCGCCTCCTGCGCGATGCGCAGCAGTTCGGCCTCGGTGGCGGCGGGCAGCCGGGCGGTGGACTCGTCCAGGGACAGGTGCACCCGGAGGCCGCCGGAGGCGCCGACGGTGCGGGCGTACTCGGCGATGGCGGCGGCCAGGCCGCCGTGCCGGTCCACCTCGCTGCGCAGCTCGAACAGGCTGAGCCGCAGCTCGGTGATCACCCGGGTGACCTCCTGGCGCAGCGTGCGCAGCGAGTCGGCGGTCTCCTCGGCGTCGTCGTGCACGGTGGCCAGGGCGTTGTCGATGCCGTACCCGACCATCACCAGCTCCTGGGCGACCCCGTCGTGGATCTCCCGGGCCAGCCGCTGCCGCTCCTCGTTGGTCGCCAGCGAACGCACCTCGTCGAAGAGCAGCGCGGCCTCCAGGCGCAGCGCCGCGGGGCCGGTCAGCGCGGTCACCCGGGACACCACCGGCGGCGGGTACGCGTGCGCGGTGTCCGCCTCGACGACCACCAGGCCGACCGTGCGCACCCCGGCGACCAGCGGCACGATCAGTGCCGAGACCTCGCCGGAGGCCCGGGAGCGGGCCTGCGAGCGGGCCGAGGTGGTGGGCTGCTGGCTGGCCCAGGCGTCCGCGATCGCCGAGTCCGCGTCGAGCGTGGTCTCCCAGTCCACCCGGTCCGCGCCGATCTGGGCGAGCACCACCAGCCGGCCGCCGCCGCTGGCCGACAGCACCGCCCCCCGGTCGGTCTTCGCCACCACCCGCAGCTCCTCCAGCAGGTGCTCGGAGATGCCGCCCGGGTCCAGGGTGGCGCCGGGAAGCTGGCGGGCCACCGTGCGCAGCTGGGTGAGGAGCCGGGTGGCCTCGGCGTACGGCTGGGGCTTGCCCTCACCGCGGACCCGCATCACCCGCTGGAGCGTGCCGGCCGTGTAGAGGCCGAGGCCGGCCAGGATCAGCCACTGCGCGCAGACCGCCAGGTAGCCGAGCTGGCCGAGCTGCGGCTCGCCGCCGACCTCGGTGAAGGCCGCGCTGACCAGCAGGGTGGCCGCCGTCACCACGAGCAGCGCGGCGCCCTCGCGGAACCGGCGGCGCAGCGCGGTCACGGTGACCGGCACCGCGAGGTACGGCAGCACCGCCGAGGCGCCCAGCCCGCCGGTGACCCCGGTGAGGTGGGTGTCGGCGGCGACCTGGCTGGCGGCCAGCCCGAGGACCACCACCTCGGCGAAGCGGCTGATCGGGGCGAGCAGCCGGTGCTGCGGGGCCAGCACGGCGGGCAGCCCGGCGACGCCGAGCAGGGCGATCCACCACAGCTGGGCGGCGTCGCGGGTGGCGAACAGGGTCAGGGCGGCGACCAGCGCGAGGAGAACCACGCGCGCCGCGGCCGCGAGGGACTGCGTCTGCGGCTGGCTGGGTGTCGAGGCGGGCACGTGACGGATGGTAGTCAGCCCCGGTAGATATCGGCGATCTCCGCCGCGTACGTCTTGTGCACGACCTGCCGCTTGACCTTGAGCGAGGGGGTCAGCTCGCCGGTCGCCTCGGTGAAGTCCTGCGGCAGGATCCGGAACACCTTGATCGCCTCGGCCTTGGAGACCGACTGGTTGGCCTGGTCGATCGCGGCCTGCACCTCACCGCGCAGCGCCTCGTCCCCGCGCAGCTCGGCAACGGTGGTGTCCTCGGGGCGACCGTGCGCGGCCAGCCACTTCGGCAGCGCCTCCTCGTCGATGGTGACCAGTGCGGCGATGAACGGCTGCCGGTCGCCGACCACCAGGCACTGGCTGATCAGCGGGTGCGCCCGGACCTGGTCCTCGAGCACCGCCGGGGCGACGTTCTTGCCGCCGGCGGTCACGATGATCTCCTTCTTCCGGCCGGTGATGGAGAGGTAGCCGTCCTCGTCGAGCCGGCCCAGGTCGCCGGTGCGGAACCAGCCGTCGGCGCTCAGCGCCTCGGCGGTGGCCGTCTCGTTGTGCCAGTAGCCCCGGAAGATGATCTCCCCGGCGATCAGGACCTCGCCGTCGTCGTCGATCCGGATGGTGACGCCGGGCAGCGGCCGGCCGACGGTGCCGATCCGGGTGTGCCCGGGCAGGTTCGCGGCGGCGGCCGGCGCGGTCTCGGTGAGGCCGTAGCCCTCGCAGATGGTCACCCCGATGCCGCGGAAGAAGTGCCCGAGCCGGGCACCGAGCGGGGCGCCGCCGGAGATCGCGTCCCGGCACCGGCCGCCCATGGCCGCCCGCAGCTTGCCGTAGACCAGCTTGTCGAAGACCGCGTGCTGGGCGCGCAGGCCCAGGCCCGGCCCGTCGGGGGTCTCCAGTGCCTCGCTGTACGCGATGGCCACCTTCTCGGCCCGGTCGAAGATCCGGCCCTTGCCGTCGGCCTCGGCCTTCTGCCGCGCGCCGTTGTAGACCTTCTCGAAGACCCGGGGCACGGAGAGCACGAAGGTCGGCTTGAACTCCTGGAGCTCGCCGACCAGGTTCTTGGTGTCCGAGCAGTGCGCCATGGTGGCCCGGGCGTGCACCACGCCGACCTGGATGAGCCGGGCGAAGGCGTGCGCCAGCGGCAGGAAGAGCAGGGTGGTGGCACCCTCGCGGAACAGGTTCGGCAGCACCGGCACGGCGTTGGCGATGTCGGCGTAGATGTTGCGGTGGGTCAGCACGCAGCCCTTGGGGCGGCCGGTGGTGCCGCTGGTGTAGATGATGGTGGCGACGTCGTCGGCCTTCAGCGTCGAGCGGCGCACCTCGACCTCGGCCGGGTCGACCGACGCGCCGGCGGCGACCAGCTCGTCCACCGCGCCCAGCTCAATCTGCCAGACCTCGCGCAGCTCGGGCAGCCGGTCGCGGACCCCGGCGACCAGGGTGGCGTGCGCGGTGCTCTCCACCACCACGGCGACCGCGCCGGAGTCGGCGAGGATCCAGGCCGCCTGCTCCGCGCTGGAGGTCTCGTAGATCGGCACGGTGACCGCGCCGGCCGCCCAGATCGCGTAGTCGACAAGGGTCCACTCGTAGCGGGTGCGGCTCATCAGCCCCACCCGGTCACCGGGGGAGACACCGGCCGCGACCAGCCCGCGGGCCACCGCGACGACCTCGTCGCGGAACTGCCGGCAGGTCACGTCGAGCCAGGCGCCGCCCGTGCCCTCGGCGCGCCGCACGAACTGCACGGCGTCGGGGGCGACCTCGGCGTTGTCCCAGACCGGGTCGGTCAGGTTGGCCGCGTCGCCGACGGTGACGATCGGCGGAACGGAGAACTCGCGCACCTGCACTCCCTCGTGCTCGCACTGGCGGCCGGCCGGGTCCGGCTCTGTCGAAACCTACCCGGCCGCTCCGGGGGAGGAGGTGGGGAGGTTGCCCGCCCGGCTGGTGGGACACGACCCCCTCGTCCGGCGCGCCGCGACGGGCGGGGGTGGAGCGGCACACGGCGGCCCGCCGCCGGGTAGCCTCCCCCCCATGGCGGACTCCTCCACCCAGTCGATCGTCGTCGGCGCGTCACCGGACCGGGTGGCGGCGGTCATCTGCGACTTCCCCCGCTATCCCGAGTGGGCCGAGGCGGTGCGGCGGGCCGAGGTGATCGAGGAGTACGAGGACGGCTACGCCAGCCAGGTCCGGTTCACCATCGACGCGGGCGTGATGGCCGACGAGTACGTGCTGGCCTACGAGTACGCCGAGGACATCTCCCGGATCGAGTGGCACCTGGTGGCGCCCTCGAAGATGCAGAAGTCCCAGCGCGGGTCGTACGACCTGGTCGGCAATCCGGACGGAACGACCACGGTGACCTACACCCTCGAGGTGGAGCTCTCCGTGGGGATGCTCGGCATGTTTCGCCGCAAGGCCGAGAAAATGATCATGGATGCGGCGTTGAAGCAGCTCAAGCGCCGGGTAGAAGCATCCGGTGCGGCCCACTGACCCGACCGTCGTCCCGGTTGTCACGCTGGAGGAGCCGACCCATGGGCACCACTGATCCGGGTTCGGCCCGGGAAGAGGCCGAGCGCCTCGTCGCCACGCTGCTGGCCACCGCGAAGCTGGCCGCCGCCACCCCGGGCGCCGGCCCCTGGGGTCCGCTCGGTGGGATCCTGTCGGGTGTCCTCGGTCACACCCCGGGCCGCGCCGGCGCCGGCGACGGGGCGGCCGCCCCCTCCGGCGGTGCCGCGGGTTTCGCGACCGGATCGCCGGAATGCTGCGTCTGCCCGGTCTGTCGGGGTATCGCGGCGTTGCGCGACCCGAGTCCCGAATTCGCCGAGCGGCTCGCCACCGGCGCGGGCGACCTGGCGGCCGGGGTGGCCAGCATGCTGCGCGCGTTCGTCCCGGCCGAGCCGACCGGGCCGGGCGACCCGGCCGGAGCCGGCGGGTCCGGCGGAACCGCGGCCGGGGACCACGTGTGGCGCGAGGCGACCCGTACCGGGCATGATTCTCAGCCGGCACCCGAGCAGGACGTGTGGTCCGCCGCCACCCGGGGGGAGGGCGCGGCCGATCCGGGTGCCGCGCCCGCCGATGCCGCCGGGCCGGACGTGCCGGCGCCGAGCCGGCCGCCGGCCGGCCGTCCCGTGGTGCCCGCCTCGCGGGCGTCCGGCGAGGTGGGCGAGGACGCACCAGGCGACGGGGCCTGACCACCGGACATCCCGGGATCACACGGCCGGTTCGGCCGCGGCCGGGCAGCACAGCAGAGGGGAGTGGCAGCGGTGACGCTGACCATCGGAGTCGACGTCGGTGGCACGAAGGTGGCCGGCGGTGTCGTGGACGACACCGGCAAGGTTCTCGTGCAGGCCCGACGGGACACCCCCGCCGACGACGTCGCCAAGACCCGCGACGTCATCATCGAGCTGGTCACCGAGCTGGCCACCGGCCAGACCGTCGACGCGGTCGGCATCGGCGCGGCCGGCTGGATCGACGCCTCCCGCTCCACCGTGCTCTTCGCCCCCAACCTGGCCTGGCGGGACGAGCCGCTGCGCGACTACGTCAGCAACGCCACCGGCCTGCCGGTGATCGTGGAGAACGACGCGAACGTCGCGGCCTGGGCGGAGTTCCGCTACGGCGCGGCCCGGCACGCCGACGACTCGATGGTCATGTTCACCATCGGCACCGGCGTGGGCGGCGGCATCGTGCTCGGCGGCGAGCTGGTCCGCGGGGCCAACGGCATCGCGGCCGAGCTGGGCCACATGCTCACGGTGCCGGACGGCCACCAGTGCGGCTGCGGCCGGCTGGGCTGCATCGAGCAGTACGCCAGCGGCAGCGCCCTGGTCCGCTTCGCCCGCGCCGCGGCCCGCCAGGAGCCCCACCGGGCCACCGCCCTGCTGGACCTGGCCGGCGGCGAGGCCGAGGGGATCACCGGCCCGATGGTCACCGCCGCCGCCAAGGGCGGCGACCCCGTCTCCACCGAGGCGTTCGCCCAGGTCGGCCGCTGGCTCGGCACCAGCCTCGCGGACATGGCGCAGATCCTCGACCCGCAGGTGCTGGTGGTCGGCGGTGGCGTGATCGACGCCGGCGACCTGCTGCTCGGCCCGACCCGCCGGTCGTTCACCGACGCCCTGGCCCAGCGCAGCCGCCTGCCCGTCGCCGAGGTACGCCCGGCCGAGCTGGGCAACACCGCCGGTGTCATCGGCGCCGCCGACCTGGCCCGGCGGATCTGACGTGCCGCCAGCAGGCGTGCCGCTGCGGGTGGTCTCGTACAACATCCACAGCCAGCGGGACGACACCGCGGCGCTGGCCGAGGTGGTCCGCACGGCCGCGCCGGACGTGGTGATCGTCCAGGAGGGGCCGCGGCGGTTCCGGTGGCGGCAGAAGTGCGCCACGCTGGCCGACTCCTTCGGGCTGGTCGTCGCGGCCGGCGGTCTGCCGTCACTCGGCAACGTGCTGCTGACCAGCCTGCGGGTCCGGGTGACGGCGACCCGCTGCCAGCGCTACCCGCTGACCCCGGGGCGGCACCTGCGCGGCGCCGCGTACGCCGAGTGCCTCGTGGGTGGCACCCGGTTCCTGCTGGCCGGCTCCCACCTCTCCACCGACCCGGCGGAGCGGCCCGCCCAGGCGGCCGCGTTCAAGCGGGAACTGGCCGCCGCGACGCTGCCCGTGGTGGCCGGCGCGGACCTGAACGAGGGGCCGGACGGGCCGGCGTGGCGGACCGTCGCGGACGGGCTGACCGACGCGGCGGTCGCGATGGACCGGGCCGACCGGCACACCTACTCCTGCGCGAACCCCCGCCGGCGCATCGACGCCCTCTTCGTGGACCCGCGCGTCGAGGTCGTCGACTACGACGTGGTGGACACGCCGCGGACGCGGCAGGCCAGTGACCACTTCCCGGTCCTGGTCGACCTGCTGCTGCCCGCCGGCGACTGAGCCCCGCCCGTCCTCCGCCGATCCGTGGGGGCTGGACAACGGCGGGCATTGTCGGCAGGATTTCGCACCGACCCGGCACTCGTGCCGCACAAAAGGAGATTCCCGGTGTCCTCCTCCACCGACCTCGGCCGCCCCGACCCGGACCCGACGGTCGCCCCGAGCCGGGACGGCCGCCCGGTCTCCGACCGGGGCGACACCGTCTGCGTCATCGGCGCCGGGGCCAGCGGCCTGACCGCCGTGAAGAACCTCCGCGAGGCCGGCTTCGGGGTGGACTGCTACGAGCGGGAGACCGGCGTCGGCGGGGCGTGGAACTGGCGGCACGACCGCAGCCCGGTGTACGCCAGCACGCACCTCATCTCGTCCCGGCCGTTCACCCAGTTCCCCGACTTCCCGATGCCGGACGACTGGCCGGACTACCCGCACCACGCCCAGCTGCTGTCCTACTTCGAGCGCTACGCCGACCACTTCGACCTGCGCCAGCACGTCTGGTTCGGCACCGAGGTCGTCCGGGTGGAGCCGGTCGAGGGGGACCGCTGGGACGTCACCACCCGCAGCACCGGCGGCTACGGCCCGGAGCGCACCTCCCGCTACGCGGCCGTGGTGCTGGCCAACGGGCACAACTGGTCGCCGAAGCTGCCCCGCTACGAGGGGCTGGAGGAGTTCCGCGGCGAGGTCATGCACGCCTCGTCCTACAAGGACCCGGCCCAGCTGCGCGGCAAGCGGGTGCTGGTGGTCGGTGCGGGCAACACCGGCTGCGACATCGCGGTCGAGGCGGCCCAGCAGGCGTCCCGCTGCTGGCACTCCACCCGCCGCGGCTACTGGTACGCCCCGAAGTACGTCTTCGGCCGCCCCGCCGACCAGGTCAACGACACGATGCTCGCGCTGCGGGTGCCGCAGCGGGTACGGCAGTGGCTCTACCACTGGACGCTGCGGCTGACCGTCGGCGACCTGACCCGCTTCGGCCTGCCCCGGCCCGACCACCGGGTCTACGAGACCCATCCGATCGCCAACAGCCAGCTCGTCTACTACGTCGGCCACGGGGAGATCACCCCGGTGCCCGACGTCACCCGGTTCGGTGACCGCACCGTCGAGCTGGCCGACGGTCGCGAGATCGACCCCGAGCTGGTCGTCTTCGCCACCGGCTACCTGCCGCGCTTCGAGTTCCTCGAGGGGAAGGTGCTCGGCGACGCGGACGGCTCGGGCCGCCCCCGGCTCTGGCTCAACGCGTTCGCCGCCGGCCACCCCACCCTGGCCGTGGTCGGCCTGGTGCAGCCGGACTCCGGCATCTTCCCCATCTCGCACTGGCAGAGCGTGCTCTTCGCCCGGCTGCTCACGCTGCGCACCACCCGCCCGGACCGGGCCGCCGCGTTCGGCCGCAAGGTCGCCGCCGGCCTCGGCGAGCGGTACTCGGGGAAGGTCAAGGACAGCACCCGGCACTGGTTCGAGGTCGGGCACGCCGACTACCTGCGCGCGCTCCAGCGCGCCCTGCACGACCTGGAGGGCAAGTGAGCGCGGAGCGGGTGCGGGTGGTCCGGGGCTGGGAGTGGGCCCGTCCGGAGCGGCCGGCCCGCCGCGAGGTGGTCGCCGCGGTGCCCGAGCAGGACCAGGCCAGGCCGCCGCTGCTCTTCGTGCCCGGGTTCGGGCACGGGGCGTGGGCGTTCGCCGAGCACTGGCTGGGGCACGCCGCCGGTCGCGGCTTCCCGGCGTACGCGCTGAGCCTGCGCGGGCACGGCGGCAGCGAGCCGGCGCCGGGGGCGACGCTGCGGTCGTACGCCCATGACGTGGTCCAGGCGGCGGCGGGCCTGCCGCGGCAGGCGGTGCTGGTGGGCCACGGCGCCGGCGCCCGGGTGGTCGCGCACGCCCTGGCCCGCTACCCGGCCCGGGCGGCGGTGCTGGTGGCGCCGGTGCTCGGCGGCTGGGGCACCTTCGGCACCGCGCTGCGCCGCAACCCCGCCGGCACGGTGCCCGCGGTGTTCGGCGCCGGCCTGCGCCTGAACCGCCGCCAGCTGTTCAGCCGGGAACTGCCCGACGCCGAGGCCCGCCGCCACGTCTCCCGGCTGGGCCGGGCCGGCCGCCGGGCACAGTGGCAGCTGCTCACCGGGCGGCAGCCGGAGCCGCCGGTGGGCCGCCCGCCGGTGCTGGTGCTGGGCAGCCCCGACGACCGGGTGGTGCCGCCGGCCGCGCTGACCCGGGCGGCCCGCCGCTACGCCTCGGCCCCGCTGCTCTTCCCCGGCATGGGGCACGACCTCATGCTCGACGCGCGCTGGCAGGAGCCGCTCGACGCGATCCTCGACTGGCTGGAGAAGGACCCCGCGCCCGCCCGCGGGTGAGCGCCGACGTCAGCCGCTCGTGGTGCGCCGGCCGAGCGGCGACGTGGTCTCCTCCAGCGCACTCAGGTAGGACCCCGCCCAGGCGTGGATGTCGTTGCGGCCCAGGTGCTCCCGCATCGTGCGCATCCGGGCCGCGACGTCCTCCGGCGCGGCCCGTAGCGCCGCCAGCAGCGCGGCCTTGAGCCCGTCCAGGTCGTGCGGGTTGACCAGGTACGCCTGCGCCAGCTCGGCGGCCGCTCCGGCGAACTCGCTGAGCAGCAGCGCGCCGGTGCCGTCGACCCGGGCGGCCACGTACTCCTTGGCCACCAGGTTCATCCCGTCCCGCAGGGGGGTCACCGCCATCACGTCGGCGACCCGGTAGAGGGCGACCAGCTCGGTGCGGTCGAAGGGCCGGCTGAGGTAGTGGATCGCCGGCTCGCCGACCCGGCCGAACTCGCCGTTGATCCGGCCGACCTGGTGCTCCACCCGGTCGCGCAGGATCTGGTACTGGGCCACCCGGTCCCGGGTTGGCACCACCACCTGGACCAGCACGGTGTCCCGGACCTTGACGTCCCCGCTGGCCAGCAGCTCGTGGTAGGCCTTGAGCCGCTGCTCGATGCCCTTGGTGTAGTCCATCCGGTCGACGCTGAGGATGACGCGGTCCGGGTCGCCGAGGTCCTGACGCAGCCGCCGGGCGCGGTCGGCGACGTCGGGCCGGGCGGCGAGCGCGGCCATCTCGGCGGTGTCGATGGAGACCGGGAAGGCGCCGATCCGGACCACCCGGTCGCCGACGCCGATCCGCCGGTCGGTGGCGGGCAGGTCGAGCACCTTCGTCACGAGCTGGGCGAAGTTGTGCGCGGCCTGGGCCCGCTGGAAGCCGATCAGGTCGGCGCCGAGCATCCCGCGCAGCAGCTCGGCGCGGCGGGGGAGCTGCATGAACAGCTCCGGCGGCGGGAACGGCACGTGGAGGAAGAAGCCGATCCGCAGGTCGGGGCGGAGGTCGCGGAGCAGCCCCGGCACCAGTTGGAGGTGGTAGTCCTGCACCCAGACCAGCCCGCCGGGCTCGGCCACCTCGGCGGCGGCCTCGGCGAACCGCTGGTTGACCCGCTGGTACGCCTCCCACCAGCGCCGGTGGTACTCGGGCTGCTCGACGGCGTCGTGGTAGAGCGGCCAGAGGGTGGCGTTGGCGAAACCCTCGTAGTGGTCGCGGAAGTCCTCGTCGCTGAGCGGGACCGCGCGCATCCGGACCCCGTCCACGTCGGGCAGGTGCGGCGCCGGGCCGGTGCCGCCCGCCCAGCCCACCCAGGTCGCCGGGGTGTGCCGGAGCAGGGGGTGCAGGGCGCTCACCAGGCCGCCGGGGCTGCGGCGCCACTCGAAGGCGCCGTCCGGCGCCACACTGTCGTCGATGGGGAGGCGGTTGGCCACCACCACGAGGGGGCTCTGTCGCATCTCGGGTATTCCGATCAGCAGGGGACCGACCACCGGAGGAAGGGCACAACCCGGACAGCCGGTGCGGGATGTGACGTACAGCGGTATTCCTACTGACCGTAAGTTACACCCCTGTTACACCGCTGCCCCGCCCGCGCGGTGTCCCGCCATCCGGGCCCGGGCTCGGGGCGGGGGTCAGACGACCGCGCCGTCGTCCGGGTCGTGCTCGTCGGAGTCGCCGGGACGCAGCCGCCAGATCAGCATGACGAAGCCGGCCAGGATGCCGGTGAAGCCGAACAGGGTCACCACCGACGGGTCGACCGCCGACAGCACGGTGGGCGACAGGAAGAGCAGGAACCCGAGCACGATGCAGAGCACGCCCACCACGGCGTACTTCGAGAAGCGCGGCAGCGGTGGCGGCGGTGGCGGGGTGAAGTGCTCCTCGTCCTCGTCGCCGGGCAGGTCGGCGCCGAAGGTGTCCAGGCCGTCCAGGAGCGAGGGCTCGTCCTGCCCCCGGCTCACCGAGATGCCGGAAACGTCCGCCGCGTAGGGCAGCCGCCGGACGTCGGTGGCGGTCGGGCCGGCGGTCTCCTCGGCCCGGCCCGGGGCGCCGCCGCCCGGCGTGGTCGGGTCGACCGGGTCGTCGACGTCCTCCGCGGCCGGCCAGGGGTGGCTGCCGGCACTCGGCGCGGTGTGGAAACCGGCGACGATCTTCGCCCACTCGGCCTCGATGTCCGGCTCGTCGTCGCGGGCCGGCTCGCGG